>CAISKJ010001266.1 GCA_903885885.1 uncultured delta proteobacterium | reverse complement strand
GGTCGGAGAGGCGCACGCAGCGATCGGCCGCGCCCGCGCCCTGCTCGCGCGCGACGCGCCACCAGGTGAGTACCTTCTCGTCGTGGTTGCCGCGCACGAAGGCGCCGTTGTACTCGGCCACGCGCTCGACGACGCCGCGCGAGTCGGGGCCGCGGGCCACGAGGTCGCCCACGAGCACGAGACGGTCGTTCGAACGGTCGAAGCGCACGGCGGCGAGCAGGTCGTCGAGCTCGCGCGCGCAGCCGTGAACGTCGCCCACGATGAGGGTGCGTCGCATCACAGAACCCCTTCACTCACCGTACGGAGGAATTTCGATGGAGCGCCCGCGCCAGCCGCCCGCGATCCACGGGTCGACGAGGCGGCGGAAGTTGGTCTTCGCGCGGGCCCGCGAGAAGTACTCGTAGTAGCCGAGCACGACGCGCGTGAGAAAGATGAAGTCGCGCTGCGACGGCGGCACGCGGCGGGCCTGCAGAAAGTAGAGCACCAGCTCCTTGGCGGCGCGCACGTAGCTGAACGTGGTGAAGTCGAACTCCTCGTCGCGCATGATGCCGCTCGAGAAGTAGTCGGCGATGCGCACCATGTCGTCCATCTCGCGCGCGTCGTTGCGGTCGTAGAGGAGGCCGAGGGCGCACATGGCGTCTTTGAAGCGCTCGGTGTCGCCCGTGAGGCGCGAGAGCACCATCTCCGAGAAGGGCTTGAGAAAGCGCTCCTCGTCGAAGATCTTCACGCAGCCGAAGTCGAGGATCCCGATGCGACCGTCGGGCAAGATGCGGTAGTTGCCCGGGTGCGGGTCGGCGTGCAGAAGGCCGCCGCGCATGAGCTGAAACCAGAACGCGTCGGAGAGGCGCCGCACGATGAGGGCGCGGCGCGCGAGGTCGCCGTTCTTGAGGGCCGCGCCGAGGTCTTCGCCGTCGAGGTAGTCGTAGGTGATCACCCGGATGCCCGAGTACTTCGCGTGCACGCGCGGGATCACCACCCAGTCGACGTCGGCGAAGAGCTTGCCGAGGAGCTGGGCGTTGTAGGCCTCGCGGCAGTAGTCGGTCTCTTGCGCGAGGTGCTCGGCGATCTCTTCGGCCACGGGGGTGAAATCGAGGCGCTCGTTGCCCACCACGTCGGCGAGGAGGCGCTTCACCATCGTGGCGCCGAGCTTGAGGTTCTTGAGGTCGCCATCGACCGACGCGTCGGCGCCCGGGTACTGCACCTTCACCGCGACCTCGGTGCCATCGTGCAGGGTGGCGCGGTGCACCTGACCGAGCGACGCGGCGGCGAGGGCCTCGCGCGAGAAGGTCTTGAAGATCTCTTCGGGGGGCGCGCCGAGGTCTTTCACGATCACGTCGCGGATGGTCGCGTACGCCATGGGAGGCGCGTTCGACTGCAGCGACCGGAGGATCTCGCCGTACTCGCCGGGTAGCGCCTCGGCGTGGGTCGAGAGGAGCTGGCCCACCTTCATGAGGGGCCCGCGCAGCTCCTTCATGGTCTCGGTGATGCGCTTCGCGTTCTGCACGTGGCGCTGGAGCTCTGCCTCGGCGCGCCCCGCGTCGGCGCGAAAGCGATCGAACAGCTTGCCGCCCAGATAGCTCGACGCGACCGCGCTCCCCATGAGGCCCGTCTTGAGGGTCCGAACGATCCTCCCGGGAACCTTCTCCTCCGAGTCCTTCGCCATCGTGCGCGCAGTAGACCCCATGACGCGGCCGGGTGTCGAGGCAGAGTCTCCGCGCGACCTGTGATATGACCCGCGCCGACGATGCATCCTCTGGCCGAGAAGGTTATTCAGGGCGACGTGCGCGCCACGGCGCGGCTCCTCCGCAACATCGACGACCGCTCCGCGGGCTGGCTCGAGGCGCTCGCCGACCTGCACCCGCACACGGGCAACGCCTACGTGATCGGCATCACGGGCAACCCGGGCGCGGGCAAGAGCACGCTCACCGACCAGCTCATCGCGCACTACCGCAAGCAGGGCCTGCGCGTGGGCGTGGTGGCCGTCGACCCATCGTCGCCGTACACGGGCGGGGCCATTCTGGGTGACCGCATTCGCATGCAGCGGCACGCGCTCGACCGCGAGG
>CAISKJ010001265.1 GCA_903885885.1 uncultured delta proteobacterium | reverse complement strand
GCGCCGTGGCCGACGCGGTGGCCGCCGCGTGCGAGCGCCCCGTCGCGAGCGTTCACGTGGTGGCCGAGGCCCCCGCGGCGGGGCGCGTGGCCTTCGGCGGGCGCTTCGTGGCCGCGGCCGAGCGACCGAAGGCCACCACCGGCGCGAAGTGGGAGGCCATCGTGGGCTACAGCCGCGCCGTGCGCGCGGGCGACCTCGTGTTCGTCACGGGCACCACGGCGCTCACGCCCGACGGCGGCCACGTCGACGCCGACGACGCCTACGGCCAGGCCGCGCAGTGCATCGCCAACCTGCGCCGGGCCCTCGCGCAGGTGGGCGCCGACCTCTCCCAGGTGGTGCGCACGCGCATGTTCGTGACCGACATCGCGCGCGACTGGGAGGCCGTCGGGCGCGCGCACGCGGAGGCCTTCGGGGCGGTGCGTCCGGCCACGACGATGGTCGAGGTGCGCGCGCTCATCGAGCCGTGGATGCGCGTCGAGATCGAGGTCGATGCCGTGGTGGGCTGAGCGTCAGAGGTTGATCGTCGCCGCGCCCTGTTGATAGCGTGCGCGCGGGAGGATCGCTCTATGCGCATCGCTGCAAACATGGCGCTTCAGCGCGTCGCCGTGCTCGACAAGAAGGCTCTTCGGATGTTCGACGTCGCCGCCGGCGAGGCCCGCGCGCAGGGCTCCGTCGAGGTCGCCCTCGGGGACTGCCTCGGGGCGTGCGCGCAGTGGGTGGGCGTCGTGGCGGGCAAGGTGGCGCCCGCGGGGGCGTCGATTCGCAACGCGAAGCTCCAGCGCTTCTCGTGGGAGCTCGCGCCCCTCGCGTCGCCCACGCTCGGCGAGGTGGCGCGCCACGACCTCTCGGTGAGCGCCGACGGCGCGCGCGTGGTCACCACCAACTGGCAGTCGGGCTACGTCACCGTGATGGCCGCCGACACCGGTGAGAAGCTCTTCGCCGCGGGCGAGAGCATCCCGTCGGGGGCGGCGTTCTCGCCCGACGGGTCGCGCGTGATCGCCGGCGCGGCCGATCAGGGCGACGGCGCCGTGCTCCTCTTCGACGTGGCGGCGGCGACGAAGAAGACCTTTCCGATGGAGGTGCTGCCCCCTCCGGCGAAGAAGCACCCGGGCCTCGACGACGCGCCCTACTACAGCGCCTTCTCGAGCGACGGGGCGCGCGCGGCGCTCTCCAACGAGACCTGGGGCGGCCGCGGCGTCGCCGTGTACGACGTGGCGAACAAGAAGCCCACCTGGAGCGCGGTGCTCCCTGCCAGCGCCGAGGAGTGCGAAGACTGGTTCGCCTTCGCGGTGGCCTTCGCGGCGTGCGATCGCGTGCTGCTGGTCGCGTGTCCCGGCGCGCTGCGCGCGTACGGGGCCGACGACGGGCGCGCGCTCGGCGAGGTGCCCATCGCGGCGATGGGTCATGGGGGCTTCGTCGTCGACGAGGCGCGCTGGTCGGTGTGGGTCGCGGGCGAGGCGCCCACGCGGCACGCGCTCCCCGCGCCGTGGCGCGACGCGACGGCGCTCGAGAAGCCCTCCGCGAAGAAGCCGTCCGCGAAGAAGCCGTCCGCGAAGAAGCCGTCCGCGAAGAAGCCGTCCGCGAAGAAGCCGTCCGCGAAGAAGCCGTAGCGCGCGCCGGTGCCCCTCGCGCGAGTCTTCGTCGACGGCAGCACGCGCGGACGCCCGCCGGGGGCGCCGCGGCACCTGATGGTGTCGCCCGACGGGCGCAGCGCGACCTTCTTCGTGGGCGACCTCGCCCTCACGACGACGCTCTTTCGCTTGTCGTTCGACGACGGTGCGGTGACGCCGATCGCCACGCTGCGCGGATGGTCGACGCTGATGCACGCGACCGCGGCGGGGCTGCTCGTCGGAGCGGCGTCGAGCGGCGGCGCGCTCACCTACGACCTGGCCCGCGGCGTCGAGGCGCGCGTCACGCTCGCGCCCTCGTCGCACCTCGACGCGTGCTCGCCCGACGGCGAGACCCTCGCGGTGCGCTACTTCGACAGCGCGGTGCTACGCAGCACGGTGCGTGTCGAGCTCGTGCGTCGCCGCGACGGACGCGCGCGCGCCCCTCTCGCGGGCGACGCCGCGGTGCTCTTCACGGGCGACGGCGCGCACGCGCTCGCGCTCGGTGTCGACGGCGTCGCGCGCGTCCTCGAACTGCGCGGCGACGGCGCGTGGGAGCCCTTCGCGCGGCTGGAGCACCCCAGGCTCCCGACGCTGCTGCGCGCCGAGCGCGGCGGGCGTCGCGCGCTGCACCTCACGTACGAGGGCGACGCCACGCTGATCGATCCTGTGGCGCGCACGCTCACCCCCGCGGGTGCGTGGGGGCGCCTCGCCGAGGTGCGCGACTTCGCGGCGGGCCGGGCGCTCCTCGCGTGCAAGCGCGGCGGTCGCCGCGTGTTCGCGGTGCGCGACGTCGAGACCGGCGACGAGCGCCTCGTCGATCGCGACCCGGGCCGCGCCGCCGCGCTCACCCCCGACGGGCGCGCGGTGCTCGTGTACGCCGACCCGGTGTGCGAGCTCGTCGACGTGGCGACGGGCGCGACGCGATCGTGGCACGACGGCGGCGAAGGGCACCTCAGCGCGCTCGCGTGGTCGCGCGACGGGGCGCTCCTCGCGACGCGCGACGCGCAGGGCGCCGTGCGCGTGCTCGCGCCGGGGCAGGGCGCGCTCGCATGGACGCTCGAGGGCCCCCGCGGCGAGCCCGGCGCGCTGTGCTTCAGCGCCGACGGGCGAACGCTCTACGCCATGACGCCGCGAGGCTTCGTCGCGTGGGACCTCGCCACCGGCGCCGAGTCGGCTCGGCTCGTGCGGCTCAAGCAGCGCGCCGTCTCGATGGCGGCCTCGGACGACGGGCGGCTCCTCGCGCTCGTGGGCGACGACCACGTGCTGCGCGTCGTCGACGTGAGCGCCACGCCGCGGCGCGTACTGTCGTCTACGAGCGCGATGCGACACCCGTACCATGTGACCTTCGACACGCGCACCGCGATACGCTGTCTTTGCCTCGAAGCCGCCGCGTGGCGCTGGCCCGCGAACGAGCGGGTCGGGCGCTTCGTCGAGGCGCCGTGCGCGTGCTGGTTCGACCTCGAGGGGCGCGAGATCGAGCGCGTCTT
>CAISKJ010001264.1 GCA_903885885.1 uncultured delta proteobacterium | reverse complement strand
GAGGAGGGCCGCGTCGAGGCCGTGCGCGCGCCCTTCGGCCGCGTCGCGCACGCATACGAGGGTGCGTCGGGGCACCAGCGCCGCGCGCACAACGTCGAGCATGGCGCGCGTGTCGTCTCTCGATGCGTCGCCCAGCACGATGACCTCGACGGAGCCCCGCGCGGCGCGCTCGATGGCGCGGGCGAGGGTGGCCATGCCCATGGGGTTGGTCGCGGCGGACCCGGCGTAGCGCTCCACGGCCCGCGCGGCGGCGGCGTGGTAGGGCGCGTGGCCCGTGAGCTCGGCGAGGCGCACGAGGGCGTCGAGCGCGAGGCCCGCGCCGCCGGGGTACGCGTGGTCGAAGGGGTCGCGGCTGCGATGGAGCACCACCTCGCCATCGGACGGCGTGAAGAAGAACTCGCCCGTGGCCTCGTCGACGAAGCGCGCGAGCACCGCGTCGATGAGCCCTCTGGCGAAGGCCAGCGCCGCGGCATCGAAGGTGGCCTCGTACACGTCGAGGGCCGCGCAGGCCATGCCCGCGTGGTCGTCGAGAAAGCCCGTGCCGTAGGTCTCGCCGGACTTCATCGCGTGGGCGAGGGCGCCGTGGCTCCACCCGCGCGCGCGCCACGCGTCGAGGGCCGCCGCGGCGGCGTCGCGCCACGCGGGCTCGCCCATCGTGGCGCCGGCGTCGGCGAGCGCCGAGATCATGAGCGCGTTCCACCCGGCGAGGCACTTGTCGTCGCGCAGGGGCCTGGGGCGCATCTCGCGGGCGGCCCACAAGACAGGGCGCGCGCGGCGTACGGCGGCCATGAGCGCGGCGGGCGTGATGTCGGCTGCGCGGGCCACGTCGTCGAGGGAGCGGGGCGTCCAGAGCACGCTCTGGCCGTGCTCCCAGTTGCCCTCGGCGGTGACGTCGTACCAGGCGCACACGGCGTCGGCGTCGTCGCCCACGAGGAGGCGCACGGCGTCGGGCGTCCACACGAAGAAGCGGCCCTCTTCGCCCTCGCTGTCGGCGTCTTGCGCGCTGTAGAAGGCGCCCTGGGCCGAGGTCATTTCGCGAAGCACGTACGTAAGCGTCTCGCGCACCACGGCGCGGCAGCGGGCGGGCGCGATGGCGTCGTCGTCGCCGAGGAGGCGCGCGCCGTCGAGATACAGCCGCGCGAGCTGGGCGTTGTCATAGAGCATCTTTTCGAAGTGCGGCACCTGCCAGCGCGCGTCGGTGCTGTAGCGGGCGAAGCCGCCGCCGAGGTGGTCGAAGAGGCCTCCGCGGGCCATGCGGTCGAGGGTGACGGCTACGGCCATGCGCGCCTCGTCGGCGTGCGCGTCGTCGCGTCGCGCGGCCGCGGCGACGAGCAGGTCGATGGTCATGGTGTTGGGAAACTTGGGCGCTCCGCCGAAGCCGCCGAGGGCCTTGTCGACGCGCGGGAGCACGCGGCGCACGCCCTCGGCGAGCACCTCGCCCGGCGGTGTTTTCGCGCGCGACGGGTCGGTGAGGGTGACCTTCGCGAGGGCCGCGGTGAGCTCGTCGGCCTGCGCGGCGACGTCGTCGCGCTGGGCCGTCCAGGCGTCGGCGAGGGAGCGCAGCACATCGGTGAACGAGGGCATCCCGTAGCGTCGCGCGTTGGGAAAATATGTGCCGCCGTAGAAGGGTTTGCGGTCGGCGGTGAGGAACATCGACAGGGGCCAGCCGCCGCCGCGCTGCGTGAGCACCTGGTGGGCGAGCTGATAGGTCTGGTCG
>CAISKJ010001263.1 GCA_903885885.1 uncultured delta proteobacterium | reverse complement strand
TCGGGATCGCCCACGACGCGGACGTCGCCGTTGGAGAGGAGCCCGCCGCGGGGGTTGGGATCTTGCGGCACCGGGCCGGCCGCGAGCCGGTGCGCCGAGGTGGGCACCGCGAAGGTGGCGACGCGCGCGGTGCCCGTCGAGGCGCAGCCCGCGAGACCGAGCGCCATGGCCACCACCGCAGAGAAACCCATGAGTCTCTTCATGAATCGAGATTCTCACCGGGTTCGGAACCCTTGGCAAGGCCGTACTCTCGCACGAGCTGGGAGAGGCGCGGGCGCTTCATGCCGAGGAGGGCCGCGGCGCGGGTGATGTTTCCCTTCGCCTCGTCGAGGGCGCGCGCGATGCAGCCGCGCTCGACCTCGCGGCGCATGTCGAAGAGCGAGATGCCCCCGTGGCGAATGCGGTCGTACACGGCGTCGACCTCGCCCTGCTCCGACGACGCGACGGCGCGCGGCGGCGCGAGCGTAGCGCGCGAGAGCTCGGGCATGCCCTGGAGGTCCTCGGGGAGGATCTCTTCGCCGTCGCAGAAGAGGGCCGACGCGCGGAGCACGTTCTCGAGCTCGCGCACGTTGCCGGGCCACGGGTGCTCGATGAGCCGTCGCAGCGCCGAGGCCGAGAGCTTGTGCCGCTCGGCCCCCGACGCGCGCGCGTCGCGCTCGAGGAAGTGCGCCGCCAGCGAGGGGAGGTCTTCGAGGCGCTCGCGCAGCGGCGGGATCTGGATCGTGAGCGACGAGAGGCGAAAGTAGAGGTCTTCGCGGAAGAGCTTCTCGCGCACCATGAGCGACAGGTCGCGGTTGGTGGCCGCGAGGATGCGCACGTCGACCTTGAGCGTCTCGTTGCCGCCCACGCGCTCGAAGGTGCGCTCCTGCAGCACGCGCAGGAGGGCGGCCTGCGTGGCCGGCGTCACGTCGCCGATCTCGTCGAGAAAGATGGTGCCTCCGTCGGCCATCTCGAAGCGCCCGCGACGCCTGCGTTCGGCGCCCGTGAAGGCCCCGCGCTCGTGGCCGAAGAGCTCCGAGAGAAGCACGCCCTCGGCGAGGGCCGCGCAGTTGACCTTCACGAGCGGGCCCGACTTGCGGTGCGAGCCCTGGTGCAGCGCCTCGGCGACGCGCTCCTTGCCGGTGCCCGACTCGCCGCGGAGGAGCACGGTGACGTCTTGCGGCGCCACGCGCGCGATGCGCCGCCGGAGTTCGCGCATGGCCGCGCTCTCGCCCACGAGGCCCATGATGTCGCCCGCGGGCGCGGGGGCTGCGCGCGTCTTCACCGCGGCCGCGCCGGTGACCATCACCTCGAGGCGCGCCCCGAGCTGACCGATGCCCGAGCGCGCGAGCTGCGCCCCGTACGACACCCGCAGCGCCTCGGGGACGCGCGACAGGAGGTCGGCGCGCAGCGCCTCGGCGTGCTCGGCGTGACGGCGCGCAGGGGCCGCGTCGCCGCGCTCGGTGAGCGCGAGCGCGACGGCCACGTGGGCCTGAAAGCGCAGGTCGACGTCGTTCACCTGCTCGGCGAGCGCGAGCGCCTTGCGCGCTTCGGAAAAGGCGTCGACGCCGCGGCTGCGCGCGAGCTCCGCGAGCCCCAGCGCGCGCTCGGCCCGGGAGCGCGCGGAGATCGCCTCGTCGTCGGGCACGAGGGCGAGCTCCGCCTGGGCGCGCGCGAGGTCGCCGTCGACGAGGGCCGCGCGGGCGAGGAGCAGCCGCGCGCCGGCCTGGCGCTCGCCGTCGTCGGCAGCGACGTAGATCGCGAGGGCCTGCGCGAGCGCGGCGCGGGCCGCCTCGGTGCGCGCGTCGGCCACCTCGACCTGCGCGCGGAGCATGAGCCCCTCGGCCGCGAGCTGCCCCGTGAGGCCGCGCGCCACCTGGGCCGCGTACTCGCAGAGGCGCCGCGCGCGCCCCACCTCGCCCACGTGCACGTAGAGCTCGCCGAGGTTGTTGGCCACGCGCGCGAGAAAGCGCCGGTTGCCCACGCGCGTGAGAATGCCGAGGGCCTCCTGGTAGCACTGCAGCGCGTCGCCGAAGCGCCCCTGGAGGTGCGCCACGACGGCCTCGTTCTCGCGGAGCACGCCGCGGAGCATCATCGAGCCGCCGTGCTCGGCCACGGCGCGCGCCGCCCCGAGCTGGCGCACGGCCTCGTCGAGGTCGCCGCGCCAGATGGCCCCCACGCCGAGG
>CAISKJ010001262.1 GCA_903885885.1 uncultured delta proteobacterium | reverse complement strand
TCTGGACCTTCACCGTTCACCTGCTTCGCAGCAGCCCCGACGTGCGCGCCTCGCAGGCCGCCGACCTGCTCGCGCGCATCGCGGTGTTGGTTCCGCCGGGCGACTTCGTGATGGTCGGCGGCGACCTCAACGCCAACGTCGAGAGCGAGCCCGTGCTCACCACCTTCGGCGCGGCGCTCCACGTGGGACCGCCGTACCCGATGGACCAGTTTGGCAACAACCGCACGAGCGGCAACCGCAGCCGCCCCTACGACTGGCTCCTCGCGAGCCCCGCCCTCGCCGCGCGGGAGGTTTCGCTGCGCGTCGGCGACTGGTGCTACCCGAGCGGCCTCGTGTTCGACAGCCGACTCTTCTCGCCCCTCGGCGACGTCGACCCCGTGCTCGGCGAAGACTCCGAGGCCGTCAACATGCAACACATGCTCGTGGCGCGCGACTACGTGCTCGCCGCGCCGTAGACCGCGAGAGAGCCGTCCACCACCGTGACGAACGACGACGACGACAACGTGCCGCTCCCCCTGCCCCGCCACCAGCTCGCGATGGCGGTGCTCATGACGCCCGACGTGGCCAACTTCTCGGGCAACGTGCACGGCGGCCACGTGCTCAAGCTCCTCGACGAGGTGGCCTACGCCTGCGCGAGCCGCTACGCGGGCGCCTACGTGGTCACCCTGTCGGTCGATCAGGTGCTCTTCAAGCAGCCCATTCACGTGGGCGAGCTGGTGACCTTTCTCGCCAGCGTGAACTACACCGGGCGCACGTCGCTCGAGGTGGGCATTCGCGTGGTGGCCGAGAACATTCGCACCCGCACCTCGCGCCACACCAACAGCAGCTACTTCACCATGGTGGCCCTCGACGACGCGAAGCGCCCCGTCGAGGTGCCGCCCTTCGTGCCGGGCGACGAGGTGGCGCGGCGCCGCCACGCGGCCGCCGAGCGCAGGCGCGCGCAGCGTCAGTCGGCGGGGGGATAGCGGTCGGCGGGCGCGGCGACGGGCTCCGCAACGGCAGGGAGACCCTCCGCAACAACGCGCAGGGCCATTTCGCCCTGCAATCTGGGACTTCGCAGTGCACCCGACGCCCTCGCGGGTGCGCCCGGGGCCCTCACCGATGCGCGCGGAGGGCCATTTTTGCGGCGCCGAGGCCCTCGCCGACGCTGCGGAGGGTCTCCGGAGCGCTGCGGAAGCCCGTGGACACGCCCAAAACTGCTGCGATAGCGTCTCCGAGCGTGGAGTTTCTCGTGTCGCACCTCCGCGGCCCGACTCCACGATCGGAGACGTTGTCACCATCATGGCCCTCGCGAATGGCACTCCCTCGCAAGACACCCTCGACCGCACCCCCGCCCGCGCGCTGACCTTTCTGCTCGCCGTGGGTCGCAGCCCTGCGATCTGGGGCGCCCTCCAGACGCGGGGATACGGCGACGACGAGCACGCCTCGGGGTGGCAGCGGCTCCTCGCGGTCGATCCCTCGCGCGCGAAGTCTTCGCCGGTCGTGCCGAGCGCCGACCCTGCGGTGCTCGAAGCCTTCGCGCAGGTCGACAAGTGGGACAACGAGAACCTCCCCATCGTCGACGTGGCGCTCGCCAACCGCGTCCCCGAGGCGCACGCGTTCGTCTTCGCCGACGGCCTCGCGCCGGCCGATGGCGCCGAGTCGGTGCGCGTCGTCACGACCTTTCTCGACCGCGCCGACGCCCTCGAAGCCCTCGCGAAGGAGAAGCCCGGCGCGGGCGCGAAGAAGGGCGCAAAGGCGGCAGACACACCGCCCCGTCTGCCCTTGACGCCGGCGCAGGCGAAGGCCGCGATCGACCTGCTCGCAGCGCGCGGCATCACGGCCGAGGCGCGCAAGACGGTGCGGGGGTGGCTCACCACGCTGCAGAAGGGACCCGAGGTGCGCCCCGCGGCCCCCGCTTCGGATACGACCGAGGCGCGCCGCGCGGCCTCGCTGGCGCTCTACCAGTGGCTCAACGAGTGGACCACGATCGCGCGCAGGGTGATCACGCGGCGCGACCACCTGCAGACGCTCAAGCTGGCGTCGCGCAAGAGCCCGAAGCCCCGCGCGGCGAAGCCCGACGCGCCGAAGAAGTAGCCGCAGGCGAAGTGGCGCTCCGTGCCCTTCGCTACAGCTTCCGCAACGCCGCGAGCGGGATCGCGACGGCTTCGAAGGGCTCCGCGCGCACGGGCTCGTCACCCTCGAACACGTCCACCTCCAGCCAGCGGCCGTTCTCCAGGCGGCTCACCTCCAGGCTGCCGTCCCGCGGGTCGTAGATCCAATAGTGGCCGACGCGCTCGCGCCGGTAGATGCGGCGCTTCTTGCCGCGGTCCTTCGTCTCGGTGCTGTCGGAGAGCACCTCGCAGACCCAGTCGGGGGCCACGGTGATCGCCGCGGGCGCTGCGTCGTCGAAGGCGCCTTCGGGGAATCGCTCGCGGCGCCACCCCGCGAGGTCGGGCGCGAGGATGTCGGGGCGGGGCCCGAGGTGGAGCTCGGGCTCGACGAGGATCACCCAGCCGCCAGGGTCGTCGCCGTCGGGGTCGGAGAAGCCTCGCAGGCGCCCCGAGAGCCGCACCGTCGCGTGCGCGTGGCGCGGCTTCGGGCGGGGCATCCGCGACAGCTCGCCGTCGATCACCTCAGCCACCATCGTGTCGGGCGCCTGAAGGTAGCCGGCGACCACCTCCGGGCTCAGGCCGGGGAAGCGTGGATCGGACGGAGAGCCCGGGGAGTCCGGCGTAGGGTCGGCGACCACCGATGGAGTCTACCGCAGGCGCGGCGCGCGGCGCACCCACAGGAGGAGCAGCGCCCCCCGCGTGGCGTGCTGACGCCCGCCCGTTTCGAGAGTGCGCATCATCGGTCACCGTCGATGGTCGCATCGGTCGGCGCGCGGAGGACTACCCTGCGCCGCACATGCGCGCGCAACACGTCCAGGTCGGGGTGCTCCCCAAGACGCTGCTCGCGAAGAGCCACGCGGCGCGCTCGTTGCGCGTTTCGCCCGCGCTCGTCGAGAGCGCCGCGCTCGACGTGGCCGCGGTGTATGCGCGCATGAAGACGCGCCCCGAGGGGCTCACCACCGCAGAGGCCGCGGCGCGCCTCGCCGCGCACGGTCTGAACGTGCTCGCGCGAGACCAGCGCCCCAGCGCGCTCAGCCTCGTGTGGCGCGCCCTGCGCGACCCGCTCGTGGTGCTGCTCGCGGCGCTGGCGGCGGTGTCGTTCGCCACCGGCGACGCGCGCGCCGCCACCATGATGCTGCTCATGATCGCGCTCAGCGTGGGCCTGCGGCTCGTGCAGGAGTTCAAGGCGAGCAACGCGGCCGCGCAGCTCAAGGCGATGATCTCAGTGAAGGCGACGGCGCTCCGCGACGGGGTCGCGCAGGAGGTCGCGGTGTCGCACCTCGTACCGGGCGACGTGGTGCGCCTCTCGGTGGGCGACATGGTGCCCGGCGACGTGCGCGTGGTGCAGGCCAAGGACCTCTTCGTGGTGCAGGCGTCGCTCACGGGCGAGAGCCTGCCCGTCGAGAAGTTCGTCGCCACGGTGGAGGGTGACCCGACGTCGCCCCTCGAGCTGAAGACCGTCGCGTTTCTTGGCACCAGCGTGGGCAGCGGCGCGGCCACCGCCGTGGTCGTGGCGACGGGCAAGGAGACCTACCTCGGCGGCATGGCCGAGTCGCTTCAGGAGCAGGCGCCGCCGACGGCCTTCGAACGGGGCATCGCGCGCTTCACCCTGCTCATGATGGGCTTCATGGCGGTGATGGTGCCGCTGGTCTTCGTGATCAACGGGGTCACCAAGGGATCGTGGACGGAGGCGTTCTTCTTCGCCGTCGCGGTGGCGGTCGGGCTCACGCCCGAGATGCTACCCATGATCGTGACGATCTGCCTTTCGAAGGGCGCCGTCGCGATGGGCAAGAAGCGCGTGATCGTGAAGCGCATCAACGCCATTCAGAACCTCGGCGCGATGGACGTGCTCTGCACCGACAAGACCGGCACGCTCACCCGCGACGAGATCATTCTGGAGCGGCACTGCGACGTAGCGCTGCGCGAAGACGAGGGCGTGCTGGCCCTCGCGTACATCAACAGCCACTTTCAGACCGGCCTCAAGAGCGTGCTCGACCGCGCGGTGCTCGCCCACGAAGAGAGCCACGCGCACGGACGCGTGCCCGAGCTCGCCAAAGTCGACGAGATACCCTTCGACTTCGAGCGGCGCATCATGTCGGTGGTGGTGCGAACGCCCGACGGCGGCGACCGCATCGTCGCCAAGGGCGCCCCCGAGGCCATCTTCGAACGGTGCGTCAACTTCAGGCTCGACGGCGCGCTGCTCGCGATGGACCACCCGCACATCGAGGAGCTCGAGCGCGAGTATGAGCTCCTGAGCGCCGACGGGTTTCGCGTGCTCGCGCTCGCCACGCGCGACGTGCCCGCGCGCGAGGGGGTAGGTCCGCACGCGACGCCGTACGGCAAGGCCGACGAGCGCGACCTCACCCTCGAGGGCTACGTGGCCTTCCTCGACCCGCCGAAGGAGAGCGCCCTCGCCGCCATCAAGGCGCTGGAGCGCCACGGCGTGCGGGTGAAGGTGATCACGGGCGACAACGAGCTCGTCGCGCGCAAGGTCTGCAGGCAGGTGGGGCTGGCGGTGGAGCGCGTGCTCCTCGGCGACGCCGTCGAGAAGATGAGCGAGGCCGAGCTCGCCGACGCGGCCGAAGACACCGTGCTCTTCGCGCGCGTGTCGCCCGCGCACAAGCAGCGGATCATTCGCGCGCTCCAGTCGCGCGAGCACACCGTCGGGTTCATGGGCGACGGCATCAACGACGCGCCCGCGCTCCACGCGGCCGACGTGGGCATCAGCGTGGACACCGCGGTCGACATCGCGAAGGAGGCGGCCGACATCATTCTGCTGGAGAGGTCGCTGCTGGTGCTCGACGAGGGCGTGCTCGAAGGGCGCAAGGTGTTTTCAAACATCGTGAAGTACGTGCGCATGGGCGCGTCGAGCAACTTCGGCAACATGTTCAGCGTGCTCGGGGCTAGCGTGCTGGTGCCCTTTCTGCCCATGCGGCCGATTCAGATTCTGGCCAACAACCTGCTCTACGACATCGGCCAGGCGGCCATTCCCACCGACGCCGTCGACCCCGAACGCATCGAGCTCCCGCGGCGCTGGGACATCAAAGAGCTCACACGCTTCATCGTCTTCATCGGGCCTTGCTCGTCGATCTTCGACTACACGACGTACCTCTTGATGCTCTACGCCTTCGGCTGCAACGACGTGTCGACGCCCGCCGCCGCGGCGCACAGCCAGAGCGTGTTTCAGACGGGCTGGTTCGTAGAGAGCCTGCTCACGCAGACACTCATTATTCACGTGATTCGCACGAACAAGATCCCCTTCGTGCAGAGCCGCCCGTCGACCTTTCTCGCGGCGATGGGCGCCGCGATCATGGCCGTGGGCGTGGCGCTCCCGTACACCCCGCTGGGGCGCTACCTCGGCTTCACCGCGCTGCCCGCGCTGTACTGGCCCTGCATCGCGCTCACGCTCGTGTGCTACGTGCTGCTCACGCAGGGCGTGAAGATGTGGCTGCTGCGTCGCGGCTGGATCTGACCGCCCGCCGGTACCCTCTACAGGTCGATCTGCGTGCCGATCTCGACGACCTGCGCCGGGGGCACGTCGAAGTACGCCGTGGCGCTGCGCGCATTGCGCGACAGGAGCCCGAAGAAGCCCTCGGTGATGGCCCCGAGGCGGCCGCGCTCGCTGGCGATGAAGGTCTCGCGGCCCACGAAGTACGTGGCCGTCGCGAGGTCGACGGTGAGCCTCGCGTCTTGCGCGGCGCGGGTGAGCACGTCGACGACGCGGGGGCTGTCCATGAAGCCGTAGCGGGCGACCACGCGAAAGAACCCTCCGCCGAGGGCGGTGAGCTCGACGCGCTCGGCCGCGGGCACGGTGGGCACGTGCTCCGTCGTGAGCGTCATGATCACCACCGTCTGGTGCAGCGAGCGGCAGCGGTCGACGTAGTGGGTCATCACCGGCGGCGCGCCCGCGCTGCTCGACGCGAGGAACACCGCCACCCCCTCGGGGCGCACCACACCGCGCCCGGGGAGGCCCGCGATGAACGCGTCGAGGTCCGTCGCGCGATCGGCGTGGTAGGCGCGCAGCGCGTCGCGGCCCCAGCGCCAGGTGACCATCACCGCGAGGAACACCGCGCCCACCCCGAGCGGCAGGTAGCCGCCGTCGAAGAACTTCAAGAGGTTGGCGGCGAAGAAGGGCAGGTCGAGCGCGAGAAAGCCCGCGAGGAGCGCGCCGCTCTTGAGCGGTGACCACCCCCAGGCGTAACGGCTCACCACGAAGAAGATCACCGACGTGATGCCCATGGTGCCGCTCACGGCGAGGCCGAAGGCCGCCGCGAGGCGCGACGAGTGCTGAAACACCAGCACCAGGAGGATGCACGCCACCGCGAGGAGCCAGTTGACCGCCGGCACGTAGATCTGCCCCTCGGCCTCGCCCGACGTGTGGCGCACCTCGACGCGGGGAAAGTACCCGAGCTGAATGGCCTGCTGCGTGAGCGAGAACACGCCCGAGATGAGCGCCTGCGAGGCGATGACCGTGGCGGGCGCGGCGAGCGCGACGAGCGCGTACACCCACGGGCCCTGCGGCACCATGCCGAAGAAGGGCTGCGCCGAGGCCTCCGGGTGGCGCAAGAGCAGCGCCCCCTGGCCCATGTAGCAAAGCAGGAGCGCGGGGAACACCAGCGCGAGCCACGCGAGGCGAATGGGCCTGCGACCGAAGTGGCCCATGTCGGCGTAGAGGGCCTCGCCGCCGGTGACCGCGAGCACCACCGAGCCCAACATTTTAAAGCCGTGAAAGCCGTGCTCCATGAAGAAGCGCACGGCGTGGACGGGCGACAGCGCCGCGACGATGCCCGGGGCCCGCGCGATGTGCGACGCCCCGAGGAGGCCGATGGTGCTGAACCACACGACCATCACGGGGCCGAAGAGCTTGCCGATCCTGGCCGTGCCGCTGCGCTGAATCGAGAAGAGGCCCGCGAGGATCACGACGGTGAGCGGCACCACTGCGGACGAGAGCTTGTCGGTGGCGACGCCGAGGCCCTCCATCGCCGAGAGCACGCTGATGGCGGGCGTGATGATGCCGTCGCCGAAGAGGAGCGCCGCGCCGATGAGCACCAGCATGGCCACCGCGCTCACGCCCGAGCGCGAGGGGTTGCGAATGCGCTCGGGCACCAGCGCCAGGAGCGCGAGAATGCCCCCCTCGCCGCGGTTGTCGGCGCGCATCACGAACATGAGGTACTTCACCGTGACCACGAGGGTGACCGACCAGACCACCTGCGAGATGATGCCGAGCACGTTCTCGTGGGTGGCGGGCACCCCGTGCTCTCCGAAGCACTCTTGAATGGTGTAGAGCGGCGACGTCCCGATGTCGCCGAACACGATGCCGATGGCGGCGAGGGCGAGCGCCGCGGGGCTCCCGTGGTGGGCGTCGGCGTGGGCATCGCTCGGTGCGTGGGGTGCTGTCACCCCACAGGGGATAACGACATTCCACGTCGCGCGGCAACCCCCTACTATCGCGCCGTGAAGCTCTACTACACCCCCACGTCGCCCTTTGTACGCAAGGTGCTCGTCACCGCCTACGAGCTCGGCCTCGACGAGCGCATCGTGACCGAGCTCCTGCGCCCGACGCCCACCAAGTCCGACGCGACGCTGTCGCGCGCCAACCCGCTCAACAAGATCCCCGCGCTCGTGACCGACGACGGCGACGCGCTCTTCGACTCGGTGGTGATCTGCGAGTACCTGGCCTCGCTCGCGCCCGAGCGCCCGCTGGTGCCCGCCGCGGGGCCCGAGCGGTGGCGCGTGCTGCGCGTGCAGGCGCTCTGCGATGGCATCCTCGACGCGGCCATTCTGGTCTTCTACGAGCGCGCCAACCGGCCGCGCGAGCTGTGGTGGCCCGCCTGGCTCGACGGCCAGTCGGAGAAGGCGCTGCAGGGCCTCGACGCCCTCGAAGTCGAGGCGGCGCGCTTCGGCGACGACGTCGACCTCGGGCAGATCTGCGCGGGCGCCACCCTGGGCTGGCTCGAGTTTCGCGACGTGCTGGGCAACCTGCGCGCGAGCCGACCGCACCTCGCGGCGTGGTACGAGCGCTTCAGCGCGCGGCCCTCGATGCGCGCCACCGAGCCCCACGCGTAGACCGCTACGCGCAGGGCATCGTGGCGCGTGCGCTTCAGTTCATGGGGACCATGCCCATGCCCCCGCCGGCGAGGGTCGCCGAGAGCCACGGGCCGAGCTGCGACAAGCCCACCGACGAGCCCTGGTAGGTGCTCGACGTGGGCCGCCCGATGTTGCCGCTGCACTGCGTGGGCTGCGGGCCCACCACGCTGCCGACGGTGAGCGTCTGCCCCGTGGCCGCCACGACGAGGCGCACCGGCAGAGACTGCTGCGTGCGCGAGTACGTGCGCAGCGTGCCCGGCACACGCACGCCCATGCGGGTGTTGTAGACCTCGCAGGTGCCGAGGGTGGCGCGCGTCTCTTCGCCGAGGCACGCGACGATCTCGGCGTCGGCGACGCCCTGGGGCATCTGGTCGTTGGGGATGCGCCCGTTGGCGATGCGCCATCCGCCGCCCGACTTCTGCTCGGCGCCCACCACGCGGTGCACGCCGGGGCCTGCCACGTAGGCGCGCGCGCCCGCGACGGGACGCCCCTCGCATGCGGCCGTGAGCGCGCCGAAGGTGCTCTGGGTCTTCTGGTCGTGCATGTAGGCCGCGACGCCACACACGGTGCAGAGCACCGCGACGCCCGCGATGATGCCGATGATGAGCCCCGTGCGCTGAGGCTTCGGCGGCGGCGCAGCGCCCCACGGGCCGGGCTGGCTGAAGCCACCGGGCGGTCCCGCGGGCGGTTGACCGAAGCCACCGCCCGGAGGCCCGAAGCCACCGGGCCCGGGAGGCTGGCCGAAGCCACCGCCGGGAGGCTGGCCGAAGCCACCACCGGGAGGACCGAAGCCGCCCTGTGCGGGAGGCTGACCGAAGCCACCCTGTGCGGGAGGCTGGCCGAAGCCGCCCTGTGCGGGAGGCTGGCCGAAGCCGCCCTGCGCGGGAGGCTGGCCGAAGCCGCCCGGTGCGGGAGATTGGCCGAAGCCGCCCTGTGCGGGAGGCGGGCCGAAGCCGCCGCCGCCACCGGGCGGACCGAACGGACCGCCGCCACCACCCGGCGGAGGTCCCCAATTGCCTTGTCCTGAACCGCTCATCGACGCTCCTCACCCTGCGACTACCGCAACGCGAGGCGCGCGTCGACTGTGCGACGCGCACTGCGCGCCGACGGAGCGTCCTCACGGCCGCTCGCTGCTTGACGGTGCGTCAAACTTGGATGTCCATTGCCGCGATGGCACCCCCGGCGCCCGCAACGACGCGGACATTCTCTGACCCGAAGCTCTTCTTGATCGCGGGCCTGCTGCTCACGCCCATCGGCGCCACGCTGGGCACCATGCTCGCGCTGCAGGCGCTGCACGTGACGCGATCGCACGGGCCCATCACCGCGGGCCTCGTGGCGCAGGCGGCGTTCACCACCCTCTTCGGGCTCTTCTTCTTGATGAACTACGGCGCCGTCGAGCTCACCGTCGACCCCGGCGCGAAGCGCCTCACGCATCGCAGGGCGTACCGCTTTCGCCGCGCGCAGGTCACCGAGGCGCGCTTCGACGAGGTGGCGAAGGTCGCGCTCGTCGGCACCGTCAACGTCGCGTCGGTGAGCATCGAGCTGAAGAACAACACCTCGCTCCGCGTGCTGGGCGGCCACCGCAACGACGCGCTGCGGGCGCAGTGCGTAGCGCTGGTGGGCGAGCTCGCGAAGACCTTCGGCGCGCCCTCGCACATCGACGCCCACCTCGAGGGCTGGTGGACGACGAAGCGCGCCGGCGCCGCGAAGAGGTAGCTCAGCGCACGGGGCCCAGGCGCGTGCTCATGGTGGCGCGACCGCCCGTGGCCGTCTCGAACGACAGGAGCCCCCGCGCGGTGGCGTCGTTGCCGAACACCGCGGCCCAGCGCTCGAGCGCGGCCATGCGGTCGGCCGCGAGAGGAGTGTCAGAGAATGACACAAACGCCGCGCGGAAGGCGCGCTCCTCGGCGGTCGCGGGGGGCCTCTCGCCGTGCACGCCGATGATCTGATCCATCGTGACGGTGTGCGTGCCGGTGATCTCGAAGTTCATGCGGCGCGTGGCGGCGTCTTGATTGACGAAGTGGGCGCCGTCGAACACGAGCACCGACGCGAGCACCTCGGCGCGCGGCACGAGGCCCATGAGGTAGAGCTCGATCGGCGCGTACGCGAGCGAGTCGCCGCCGTTGGCGTTGGGCCCGAACGACGCGGTGCTCACGCGCGTGACGCCGTCGGCGTCGGGCATGCACGGAGGGGCCATCCCCGCGGGGTTGGCGCAGCGCACCGTGGCGGGGTCGAAGCCGCCGTGCTGACCGTAGATGCCCGCCACGCCCCAGTGGGCGCCGAAGCCCTGGTCGCGGTCGCGCCCGAAGCCGAAGCGCGCGTCGAGAAAGGTGGCCCAGTGGTGCAGCGTCTCGTGCAGCGTGGGGCCGTTGCCCGCGGCGGTGAAGTTCACCCCGACGGCGCCGCGGAGGTGCGGGTGGTCGCCGTAGCGCGCGTCGGCGAAGGCCCGCGGGAGGCCCACCGACGGCAGCGCCGCGCGGCGCACCGGCGTGTAGCGCGCGAAGGCCGTGGCCATGGGCACCGGCGCGTCGGAGAACACGTAGATGAAGTCGTACTCGTCGGCGAAGTGCTCGTAGAACTTCGCCACGCTCACGTAGAGCTGCGGCGACTGGCCGAGCACATACTGACGAATCTCGTTGGCCGCGGCGGGGTCGACGATGTTCACCGCGTGGTCGCGGAGCTGCACCCCATCGGGCACCACCACCGGGCCCGTGTCGACGGCCGCATCGGCGACGACGGCGCCGTCGGCGGGCGGCGCGCCGGCGTCTTGCGGGGCCGCGTCGTCGCCGCAGCCCGCGAGCCCGAAGAGCAGCGCCGAGAGCCCGAACCCCGCGCGCGATGAGCGTGAACGCATCGCCGTGGTGTACCGCTTCTGGCCTGCGCGCGAAACGGCTACGCGTCGCCCGCGGGGGCGCTCGCGTCGTCGGCGGGCGCCTCTTGCACGGGCAGCACGAGGGGCGCCTCGGAGGGCGCCTCGGGGTCGCCGGGGGTCGGCGCCGCGGGGCTCTCAGA
>CAISKJ010001261.1 GCA_903885885.1 uncultured delta proteobacterium | reverse complement strand
TCGAGTACTACGCGGGCCTCGCCAGCAAGATCGCCGGGCAGACGGTGCCGCTGCCGGGCAAGGGTCTGGGCATGGTCTTGCGCGAGCCCGCGGGCGTCGTGGGGCAGATCACCCCGTGGAACTTCCCCCTCTACGTGGGCGCGTGGAAGTTCGCGCCCGCCCTCTGCGCGGGCTGCAGCGTGGTGCTCAAGCCCAGCGAGCTCACGAGCCTCACGATGCTCGCCGCCGCGTCGCTCGCGCTCGAGGCGGGCGTGCCCGCGGGCGTGTTCAACGTCGTGTGCGGCACCGGCGAGTCGGCGGGCGCCGCGCTCGCCGCGCACCCCGACGTCGACGTGCTCGCCTTCACGGGCGGACCGGTCACGGGCAAGAAGGTGCTCCACGCGCGCGCCGAGCTCGCGCGCCCCGCGCAGCTCGAGCTCGGCGGAAAGTCGCCCAACATCGTGTTCGACGACGCCGACCTCGCGCAGGCCATCGCGGGCGGCGCCTTCGGCATCTTCTACAACCAGGGCGAGAACTGCAACGCGGGCAGCAGGCTCCTCGTGCACGCGAAGGTGTACGACGCCTACGTCGAGGGCCTCGTGGCGGCGGCGAAGAAGATCCGCGTGCTCCCGCCGCTCGACGAGCGGAGCCAGATGGGCGCGCTCATCTCGCGCGCGCACCGCGACAAGGTGGCGGCCTACGTGGCCGTCGGCGCGGCCGAGGGCGCCGCGGTGCTCTGCGGGGCGGCGGCGCCCGACGAGGGGCACTTCGCGCAGGGGCACTGGTACCTGCCCACCGTGCTCGCCGACGTGGCGCCGACGCACCGGGTGTTTCGCGAAGAGATCTTCGGCCCTGTTGTTACAGTGACGAAGTTCCATGACGACGACGAGGCCATCGCGCTCGCCAACGCCACCGAGTTCGGCCTCGCGGCGGGCGCGTGGACGCGCGACGTCAACCGCGCCCTGCGCTGCGCCCACGAGCTTCACTCGGGCTACGTGTGGATCAACAACTACAACCCCACGCCCGTCGAGGTGCCCTTCGGCGGCGTGAAGTCGTCGGGCTTCGGCCGCGACTGCGGCCCGCAGGCCGTCGACACCTACACCACGTGGAAGTCGGTGCTCTGGTCGCTGGCTCCCTTCGACGACTGGTACAAGGGCTGACCTTGCGCGCGCGATGCGGTGTTAGCCTCGCGCCATGAACGGCCCGCGTCGGCTCGCACCGCTCGTCGCGCTCACCGTCGCGGCCTCGCTCGACCTGCGCTGCGCGCGCGACGACGATCCCGCCTCGGCGAGCGAGGCGATCGTGGTGTGCGCGCGCGGGCCCACGGTCGAGGGCGTCGACGTGTCCGAGTGGCAGGGCGGCGCCATCGACTGGGGCGCCGTGCACGCCTCGGGGCGCGAGTTCGCCATCACGCGCGTCGGCGACGGGCTCTACCGTGATCCCACCTTCGCCCGTAACTGGGAGAGCATTCGCGCGGCGGGCATGATCCGCGGCGCGTACCAGTTCTTTCGTGCCAACCGCGACGCGATGGCCGAGGCCAACATCGTGTGCGAGGCCGTGGGGCGCCTCGGGCCCGGCGACCTCCCCGCGATGCTCGACGTCGAGGCCGACAACGGCGTGGCGCCCGCGGGCATGCGCGCGGCCATCGACGTGTGGCTCCAGCGCGTGGGCGAGTGCACGGGCAAGCGCCCGATGATCTATTCAGCGGGGTGGTTCTGGAACCCGCACGTCGCGAGCGACGCGTACGGCGCCTATCCCCTCGTGGTGGCGGCCTACGGCCCGCGCTGCCCCGACCTGCCCATCGGGTGGCGCGACTGGGCGATGTTTCAATACTCCGACGGCGACGTGCGCAACACGCCGGGCGTGGGCGCCGTGCCGGGCATCGGGCAGAGCTGCGACCGCGACCGCTTCAACGGCACCCTCGACGAGCTGCGACGCTTCGCCAACAGCAACCGACCGCCGGTCGGATATCTCGACCACGCGGGCTGCGATGCGCTCGCGGGCTGGTCGATGGACCCCGACGCGCCCGACGCCGTCATCGACGTTCACCTCTACGTGGGCGGCCCCGCGGGGAGCGGCGCGCCGGGCTTCGCCGTGCACGCCGGCAACCGCCGCGACGACCTCTGCGTCGCCATCGGGTCGTGCAACCACGGGTACTCGCTCGCGACGCCGCCGAGGTTCTTCGACGGCGCAGACCACACCGTCTTCGCGTACGGCATCGACGCGATGGGGGGCGACAACCCGCTCCTCGGCACCGCGACGTTTCGCTGCGCGGCCCCGGTGCCAATGCCCGATGCGAGCGTACCCGACGCGGTGAGCGAGCCCGACGCAATGAGCGAGCCCGACGCAATGAGCGCGCCCGACGCGGTGAGCGAGCCCGACGTGGTGAGCGTGCCCGACGCCGGGAGCGAGCCCGACGTGGCGAACGAAGAAGACGCGGGCATCGGCGCAGACGGCGAGGTGGCGCTGTACGAGCCCCTCCGAGGCACGTGCAGTTGCCGCGCGCAGACCACGCACGGCGGCGCATCGGCGATGCTGGCGCTACTGGGGTCGTGTGCGCTGCGGCGACGACGCCGACGCGCGCTCACCCGCTGACCGGACCGAGGCCCTCCAGCGCGCCCGTGCCGTCTTCGCCGAAGCGCTCCACGCTCGCGCCCATCGAGCGCATCATCGCAATGTGCAGGTTGGCGATCGGGCGCTCGGACGCGTACCGCACGTGACGCCCCGTGGCGAAGCGGCC
This sequence comes from uncultured delta proteobacterium, assembly GCA_903885885.1. Classification (GTDB taxonomy): domain Bacteria; phylum Myxococcota_A; class Polyangia; order Polyangiales; genus CAISKJ01. Next base: position 7,966 of record CAISKJ010001261.1, on the reverse strand, counting down.
GCCGCAGCGGCCCGCGAGGAGCACCGGGAGGTCGTCGTGGGTGTGGTTGTTGCCGTCGGAGAGTTCGCTGGAGAACAGCACCGTGGACCGATCGAGCAGGGTCGACCCGTCGAGCTCGCGCGCCTCTCGCATCGCGCGGAGGAGGTGCGCGAGCTGGGCCACCTCCCAGGTGCCGATCACCTGGCGCTGACGGATCTTCTCGGGGTCGTTCTGGTGGTGCGAAATGTCGTGGTGGCCGCTGGGCACACCGAGAAAGTCGTAGCCCTGGTTGCCGCCCGAGTTGCCGAGCATGAAGGAGATCACCCGGGTGATGTCGCATCGGAACGCGAGCACCATCAGGTCGCACATCAGCCGCACGCGCGTGGGGTAGTCCGCCATGTTCGGAGGGGGGGCGGGGATCGCGCACGCGCTCGGCAGCGGCGTGGCGTCGGCGACGCGCCGCTCCACTTCGCGCACCGACGTGAGGTACTCGTCGAGCTTGCTCCGATCTGAGGCGCCGAGGCGCGACGAGAGGCGCGCGGCGTCTCGATGCACGTGGTCGAGCACGCTCGTCCGAAAAGCCCGTCGGCGGGCCTGCTCCTGGGGCGTGCCCTCCAGGTCGAGGCCGCCGAAGAGTCGGTCGAACACGGCCTGCGGGCTCGTGAGGCGCGCGAGGGGACGGGCCGGTCCCGACCAGGAGATGTTGGCGGTGTAGGCGCACGAGTATCCCGCGTCGCAGTCGCCCACCACGCTCCCACCGCTGATCCCGATCTGAAGCGAGGGGAAGCGCGTCGCGGCCCCGACCGCCGCGGCCACCACCTGATCGGCCGACACGCCGTTGCGAAGGTTGGTGCCCGCCGTCTTGAGCAGCCGCGCGCTCGTGAGGAACGCCCCCGTGCCGCGCGCGTGGTCGCCCGCACCGTCGTCGCTCCCGCGGTAGACCCGCTCCGCGGCGCGGTTCGCGAGGCCCGAGAGCACCAGCACCTCGGAGCGCAGCTCCTGCAACGGTGACAGAATGGGCGAGAGTGCGAAGCCCTCGCCCTCGCTCGCGGGCGTCCACGCCGCCATCGGCATCCCGTTGGGGACGAAGAACGCGAGCATCCTCCGCGGGGGCTCCATGCCGCCCGCCCGCGCCGCGCCGCGCGGGAGGAGGCTCTCCAACATGGGCAGCGCGAGCGTCACCCCGGCGCCGCCGAGGAACGCCCTGCGCGTGAGCTTCGGGTTCATTGGGCACCTCCGGGGAGCGTGGGCTCGCCGCGTCGCTTGCGGAACGGGTCGCTCAGCACCACGCGCTCGACGAGGTCGCGCAGGCGCATCCCGCCCGCGCTCCACCCCCGCCGGATGTCGTCGACGGACGTCTCGTCGTCTTCGTTGAGCCCGCGGCCGAGCGCGTAGGTGAGCATCTGGCTCGTGACGCAGCGGGCGTATCGCGCGTCGCCCGCGAGGATCACCGCGAGCTGCGCGGGGCCGTCGAAGGTCTCTCCGGTGGGGAGGCGTCCCGACACGTCGATGGGGTTGCCCGCCTCGGTGGCGCGGTAGCCGCCTACGCCGTCGAAGCGTTCGAAGGCGAAGCCGATGGGGTCCATCGCCTGGTGACACGCCGCGCACTGGGCGTCGCGGCGGTGGGCCTCGAGGCGCTCGCGGAGCGTGCCGCTCACCGACGGGCCGCCCCGGAGCGCGGGGGTGTTCGGCGGCGGTGGCGGCGGGGCGGAGCAGAGGAGCTTCGACAGCACCCACAGGCCTCGCCCCGCGGGCGAGGTGCGGTTGCCGTGGCTGGTCGCGGTGAGCACGGCGCCCTGGGTGAGCACGCCTACGCGCGGCGTCCCTGCGAGCGACACGCGACGAAAGGTCGCGTCGCCCGTGGAGGGCAGGCCGTAGTAGCGCGCGAGCGTGTCGTTCACGAAGGTGAAGTCGGCCGTGAGAAAGCGCTCCATGCCGAGGTCTTCGTGAACAAACGTGTCGACGTAGCGCCACGCCTCCTCGCGGAAGGCGTCGCGCAGCTCGGGCCTGTACTGCGGATACGTCTGCGCGTCGACCTCGTGAACGTCGAGCGCGCGGGCGCGCAGCCACTGGCCCGCGAAGTTGTCGGCGATGGCCCGCGAGCGCGGGTCGGCGAGCATGCGCGCGACCTCCGCGCGGAGGTCGGCGGGGTCGCGCAGCCTCCCCGCGTCGGCGTGGGCGAGGAGGGTCTCGTCGGGCGTCGAGCTCCACAAGAAGTACGACAGCCGCGCGGCGAGCTGATGGTCTTCGAGGAGGTGCGGCGCCGGCGAAGCGGGCTCGGCGTCGAGCTCCACGCGGAACACGAAGTTCTGCGAGATCAACAGCGCCTGGAGCGCCATGCGCAGCGCGTCGTCGAAGCCTCCGCCCCACTCGCGCGCCACGGCGAGGAAGCCCTCGAGCTCGCCCAGCTCATCCTCGGTGAGGGGCCTGCGCCACGCGCGCCTCCCGAAGCGCGCGACGACCTCGCGCAGACACGCAGACTCACCGACGACGCCGGGGTCGCACGTCACCACAAGCGCGCGCCCCCCGTCGCGGAGCGCCTCATCGACGAGGGCCTGCGCGCTGGCCTGATATCTCTCGATGTGCAGGGGCGACAGGCTGAGCACGTCGGCGTTGTTGTCGAAGCCGTAGCCCGAGTCGTCGGGAGGGAGCTCGCGCCCGGGGTGGAGCGAGGTCCCGAAGAGGTCTCGCACAGTGTTGTCGTACTCCACGGCGTTGAGCCGATGGAGCGTGACCCGGCCCGGGTCGCCGACCACGGCTTCGGCGCCACCTCGTCGCATCGGCGCCTCCACCGATCGCCTCGGGATCGAGCACTCGTCCGCGGTCGGACAGGGATCGGCGCTTCCACCGCATGCGCTCGCCGCGCACACCAGAACAAGGCCCCAGCACAACCTGAGAGAGAGCGCGTTCACGATGGGTCTACTCCGGACCAGGCGGCGACGGCGCTCGCCTCGCTGGCGGTGAGCGGCGTTGACATGGTGGGCGGCATGGTGCGGTCGCGCAGCACCCTGCGGCGGATCGCCGGGCGGCGCGTCTGCCACGACGCGTAGGTCGAGAGGTCGAGGTCGGCGCTGCCGCCAGGCAGGTGACACGCCCCGCAGCGACGCGCGAACACCGGGCGGACCGTGCGCTCCCACGCGATCTGGTCTGCCGTGACGCCCGCGGCGTCGACGTATTGCTCGAGGCCCTGCGTCGAGAGGGCCCACACGCCACCAGGCGAAGCCGTGAGCACGGCGTCGGAGGGGAGGCGAGCGCCGCGCGTCGTCGACACCGCGGCTTCGTAGACACCGAGCTCGGTGCCGATGCCGAACCACACGCGCCGCCCCTGAACCGCGAGCCCGTGCAGCGGTATGCGCGAGGAGAACACCGCCCGGAGCTCTCCCTCGGACTCTTCGTAGAGGGTCGTGGGCGTGATCGCCACGAGGCGCCCGCTCGCGTCGAGGGCCACCGACGTGACCCCGCGAACTGTGTACCCCACCGCCGCGCCCGAGCGCGGGTCGAACACCCGCACCGTGTCGGCCGCGGGGATCGACGCCAGCCGCACGCCGCCCGCGGGGCTCGGGACGGCGCCCTCGTAGCGCGTGATCGTGGCGCCTTCGACCACCGCGAAGCCCTGCGCGTACGTGAACACCGCCGCCGTAGGACCGAGCGCCACGACGGAGAGCACGGGCGTGTCGCCGAGGTGATAGCGGTCGGTCACGTCGTCGAAGTCGTAGCCCGATCGCAGCCGGAGGACGCGCCCCGCTCCCGTGACCGCCACCAGCCAGGGCGCGGCGCTCGCGTCGCCCGCGGGGATCAGCGCGGCGGCGCGCCACGTCGACGCGAGGGCGTGGCGCGCGACGACCACCCCGCCGACCAGGACCGCGGCGCCTCGCTCTCCGAAGGTCACGACCCCACGATCGAACTCCGCGACGACCGACACGCTCCCCACGTCGGTCTTCGCCGGGTTCCAATCGATCACATGGACGGTGAGGGCGCCCTCATCGGCGCCCTCATCGGCGCCGTTGCAGCTCGTAGCCGCGACCGCCAGAGCGAGCACGATCGAACACGCCAGACGCGCGAACGGCTCGCTGCCACGGCGCGGTCGTCGCACTGATCGGAGAACGCCTCGTTCGCTCCGTCCGATGGTCGGCGCCACGCCGCGCGCAGCGCGCCCCGACCGCAGCAGATTCCAAGGGCGAATCGTGGGCCACACCGCGACGCAGAGATCGGCCAAGAGAACGATGCGGCCGAGGGCGATGGAGGCGATTCGTCCGATGAATGGCAGCTCCTCGCGGGCGTCGGCGCCGACGGCGAGGTGGTGCTGCACGCGCCCCTACGAGGCACGTGCGCGTGTCGCGCGCAGCCCACGCGCGGCGGCGCCCCCATCGCGCGCGGCACCGGGCGCGGGTTCGCCGACGCTGATCCTGTCTCCGGAGCGTCCCGAGACGCGATGCACGGCCCTGCACCCCGTCCCCGGAGCGTCCCGAGACGCGATGCACCGACCCTGCACCCCGTCCACGGAGCCTCCCGCGACGCGATGCACCGACCCGCACCCCCTCCCCTGCGCGTCCGAGAGGCGTGTGCGCCGTCCGGGATCCCTTCACGGAGCGCCGCAGCACGCGGCGCTTGCAACGACTGCGGAGCCGCGCCAACCTCCGCGCGAGGTCCCCTACATCTATGCCTTCTTCTGCACAACTCGACGCCGCGGTAGCCTGGTGGAGCGCAACCGGCGGAGGCCCCATCCCTGAGCTCCCCGACAACCTCGCCGATGCCACCGCGGCGCTGCTGCGTGCGCGTCCCTTCGACTCGTGGGCGTGCTCCTTCGGGCGCGTCGAGCTCGCCGACCCGTGGCCCGCGCTCGCCGTCGGCGACGACGCCTGGGCCGAGGTGCTGTGGGCCATCGGCTGCGCCGACCTCGTGCCCGCGGGGACGAGCTCCGACGGCGCCGTGCTGGTCATCGACCGCTGCCCCGACCCGCGCGGCGAGCACCGGGCCTTCTTCGTGACGCGCGCGGGCGAGCCCATGGGCCCCAACTTCGCCTCGACGGCCTCGCTCCTCGAGTGGGCCACGGTGCTCCACGAGACGGCCGACGACGACGACGACGCGCCCGACACCATCGACCGCGACGACCCCCCGCGCGACCTCTGGAGCCGCTCGGCCCTCTCGGGCGTCGGGGCGCTCCCGGCCTTTCGCGCGCTCTCGCCCGCCACGTTCTACCGCGCCATTCGCAAGGGCGCCTGGCCCGAGACCAGGCTCGACACCGGCGCCCCCAAGAGCGGCGACCCCGCCCGTTCGAACCTCCTGCGCGTGCTCGTGCGCTTCGCCAAGACGCGCGCGCTCCCGGCCGACTTCGACGAGGCCTCGCTCTCGCCCGAGCAGCGCACGCTCATCGAGCGCCTGCGCGACATCGAGCAGGCCGCGAAGAAGCGCGCCGTGCCCGCCTACGTGACCGCCCTCACGAAGCACAAAGACCCAGCCGTGGCCGCCGCCGCGAAGCAGTGGGCCACCCGCACCACCAAGGCCCCCGAAGAGCGCAGCGAGCGCTTCAAGGCCGCCTACGAGGCCGTCGATGGGTGCCTCAAGAAGCTCGAGGCCGACGGCCAGATCGAGTTCGAAGAGGGCGAGCTCCCCGACCTCGTCGAAGAGGTGCTCGAGGCCATGATGAAGACCAGCTCGGGCGACCGCGCCGTGCGCGCCGCCGTGGCCGTGGTCTTCGAGTCGTCGCACGTGGCCGAGGTCTTCGCCGAAGACATGCAGCTCGTGAAGGCCTTTCGCAAAGCCCTCGGCGGCTGAGCCGCGCCGCGCCGGGCGCAACCGTTAAAGCACCGTGAGCGTGTGGCCCGGCACCTCGACGCGATCGCCGCGCACGAGCGTAAACTCCACCGCCACCTTCTGGCCGTTGAGCGACACGGGCGCCGCGGGGCTCACCACGGGCCCCTCGGCCTCGAAGCGCATCGACCCGATGGGCAGCGCGTAGCGCCTGGCCACGAGGGTGATGCGGCGCCCGCGGTCCATGCCGCGCTCGACCTCGAGCGTGAGCTGCGTGGCGTCGGCGCCCGCGTGGACGCGCAGCGCGAGGTCCGACCCGAGTCCCACCAGCGACTCGGCCGCGAGTCTCAGCGGCGCCGCGATGGGAACGCCCGCGAGCGTCGTGCCCGCGCGGCTCCCGCCGTCGCGCAGCACGAAGGCCCCGTCGGCCACCTCGAGGGTGCAGTGGCGCCGCGACACCGACGCGCCGCGCAGCACCACGTCGGCCTCGCGCCCGAGGCTCACGGGGAAGCGCCCCACCACGAGCACGCGCTGCCCGTCGACGTCGAGCTCGCAGCGCCCCTCGCGCAGCACCGTGGCCGAGCGCGCGTCGTAGGCGCCGCGGGCCTCGTGGTCGTCGCTGTTGGCCGCCACCCAGGCCCCGAGGTCGCGCAGGGCCTTCACCCGATCGCCCGAGCGCCACAGGGCGTCGAAGCCCTCGAGCGCGCCGCGGCGACGGAGCCCCTTGCGGTCGGCCTCGTCGCGCGTGCCCGTCACCCGCTCGAGCGCGTCGACATCGCCCGCGAGGGTGAGCACACGCACCACCGCCTCGCGGTCTTCGAGCAGGGCGTACGCGCGGCCCGCGTCGCGCCAGGCCCCGAGGCGCTCGAGGTCCTCCGCGGACTCTTGCAGGCGACGGCGGTCTTCGTCGGAGCGAGGGGCCGCCGCCTCGGCCTCGGCGAGGGTCACCATCGCGAGGCCCTTGCGGGCGGCGTCGCGCAGGTCGTCGGTGCGCCCGAGGCCGTAGGCGCGGGTGTAGTACGCGCGACGGTCTTCGAGGGTGCGCGCGGTCTCGGCGGCGCGGAGGTACACGCGCACGGCCTCGGCGCGGTCGCCGTGATCCACGTAGAGGCGCGCCGCGTCTTCGATGCGCCCCTCGGCCTCGGCGCGCTCGGCGGCGCTCGACGATCGGAACATCCGGGACAGCCACGTCCACATGGAAGAACCTCGGCCGGACGTGATAGAAGCTTACGGTCGTATGGCAACGCGCGGACGGCGCCCGTCGCGGCGACGTTGTGTATCAAGGAGCAACTGAATGTCTACCGGCAATCGCCTGGGCGAACTCCTCGTTCGAGAGAAGCGAATCTCCCTCACGCAACTCCGCCAGGCGCAGGAGGAGCAGAAGCGCTCGGGGGTCAACCTCGGCGCGGCCCTCGCGAAGCTCGGGTTCATCTCCGACCGCGAGATCACCAACTTCCTCTCGCAGGAGTACCGCGTACCTTCGATCGACCTGTCGGCGGTCGAGCTCGACCCCGACCTCGGCAAGGTCGTGACGCGCGACGTGTGCGAGAAGCACAAGGTCATTCCGATCTCGAAGGCGGGCTCGTCGCTCATCGTCGCCATGAGCGACCCGACGAACCTCCACGCCATCGACGACATCAAGTTTCTCACGGGCTACAACGTCGAGCCGGTGGTAGCGAGCGAGCTCGCGATCGCGTCGGCGATCGACAAGCTCTTCACGCCCGCGGCGGGCATCACGGGCGGCGCCTCGGCGGCGGTCGACATCGACGCGCTCATCGGCGACATCGGCGACACCGACGTCGAGTTCGGTGAGGATGAAGAAGACGCCGAGAACGTCCTCGAGCTCACCAAGGCCAGCGCCGACGCCCCCGTCGTGCGCCTCGTGAATGCCATTCTGCTCAACGCCATCAAGGTGCGCGCGAGCGACATTCACATCGAGCCGTACGAGAAGATGATGCGGATCCGATACCGCGTCGACGGCGTCTTGCGCGAGGAGCTCAAGCCCCCGATCAAGATGAAGAACGCCATCTCGTCGCGCGTGAAGATCATGTCGAGCCTCGACATCGCCGAGCGGCGCCTCCCGCAAGACGGGCGCATCAAGCTCAAGCTCGGCGGCGGCAAGGAGATGGACTACCGCGTGTCGGTGCTGCCCACGATCTGGGGCGAGAAGATCGTGCTGCGTCTGCTCGACAAGTCGAACCTCCAGCTCGACATGACCAAGCTGGGCTTCGAAAAG
>CAISKJ010001260.1 GCA_903885885.1 uncultured delta proteobacterium | reverse complement strand
CGCGCATTCTCTTCTTCACCGGCAAGGGCGGCGTGGGCAAAACGTCGGCGGCCTGCGCCACGGCCGTCGCGCTCGCCGACGGGGGCCTGCGCGTGCTGCTCGTGAGCACCGACCCCGCGTCGAACCTCGACGAGGTGCTCGGCGTCGCGCTCTCGCCCGCGCCCGTCGCCATCGCCGCGGTGCCGGGCCTCTGGGCGCTCAACATCGACCCCGTGGCCGCCGCGGCGGCCTACCGCGAGCGCGTCGTGGGCCCGTACCGGGGCGTGCTCCCGGCCGCCGCGGTGCACAGCATCGAGGAGCAGCTCTCGGGCGCGTGCACCGTCGAGATCGCGGCCTTCGATGAGTTCTCCAAGCTCCTCGGCGACGAGGCCGCCACCGCCGCGTACGACCACGTGATCTTCGACACGGCGCCCACCGGTCACACGCTGCGCCTCCTCGAGCTCCCCGCCGCGTGGACGAGCTTCATCGAGGCCAACGCGGGCGGCACCTCGTGCCTCGGCCCCCTCGCCGGCCTCGGCGCCCAGCGCGCGCTCTACGCCGCCTCGAACGCCGCGCTGCGCGACGCCGCGCGCACCACGCTGGTGCTCGTCGCGCGCCCCGAGCGGTCGGCCCTCGACGAGGCCGAGCGCACGCGCCGCGAGCTCGCGCACCTCGGCGTGACGCACCTCACCCTCCTCGTGAACGCCGTGTTTCGCGCCACCGATCGCGGCGACCCGGTGGCCGTCGCGCTCGAGGCCCGCGCCCGCGCGGCGCTCGCGGCGATCCCCGCGGGGCTGGCGGCGCTCCCGCGCGTCGAGGTGCCGCTGCTGCCCTTCGGCCTCGTGGGCATCGCGGCCCTGCGCGCGCTCTCGCGCGACGACGGCACCGACGCGTCGCCCGCGCGCAACGTGGCCGCCGAGGCGCCCTTCGAAGCGCTCGCGCTCGACGCGCTCATCGCGGGCATCGCATCGTGCGGTCACGGCGTGGTGATGACCATGGGCAAAGGGGGCGTGGGCAAGACCCGCGTGGCCGTGCGCGTCGCCACGGCGCTCGCACGCGCAGGGCACCGGGTGCTGCTCACCACCACCGACCCCGCGGCCCACGTCGCGCAGACCGCGCGCGAGCGGCCGCCCACGATGGAGGTCGCGCGCATCGACCCCGCGGTGGAGACGCAGCGGTACACCGACGCGGTGATGGCCGCCGCGGGCGAAGGGCTCGACGCCGCGGGGCGCGCCCTCCTCGCCGAAGACCTGCGCTCGCCCTGCACCGAAGAGATCGCGGTGTTTCGCGCCTTCGCCGAGGCCGTGGCGCAGGGCGAAGACCGCTTCGTGGTGATCGACACGGCGCCCACGGGGCACACGCTGCTCCTGCTCGACGCGGCCGAGGCGTACCACCGCGAGGTGCTGCGCAAGCCCGGCGCGAGCCCCGAGGCCGTGCAGCGCCTCCTGCCACGGCTGCGCGACGCGGCGTACACCCACGTGCTGCTGGTGACGCTCCCCGAGGCGACGCCCATTCACGAGGCGATGCAGCTCGAGCGCGACCTCGCGCGCGCCGAGATCACCCCGTACGCGTGGGTGGTCAACCAGTGCCTCACCACGCTCGCCGTCACCGACCCGGTGCTGCGCGCGCGCCAGGCGCACGAGGGCGCCCACCTCCGCGAGCTCGCGGCCCACACGAAGCGCGTCGCGCTCGAGGTGTGGCGCGACGCGGACGCCTCCGCGACGACCGCGACCTCTCCGCAGCCCGCTCCCTGAACCGCACCCAGCAAGAGCTCGAACCATGCACGGCGACCCGAACAGCGTCACTCGCAAGCTCTCGTTCCTCGACCGGTACCTCACCCTCTGGATCTTCGCGGCCATGGGCGTCGGCGTGGCGCTGGGCTTCGCCGCGCCGGGCGTGCCCGCGGCGCTCAACCGCATGCGCGTGGGCACCACGTCGATCCCCATCGCCGTGGGCCTCATCTTGATGATGTATGCGCCCCTCGCGAAGGTTCGCTACGAAGAGCTCGGCAAGGTCTTTCGCAACAAGCGCGTGCTGGCGCTCTCGCTGGTGCAAAACTGGGTGGTGGGGCCGCTCCTCATGTTCGGGCTCGCGGTGCTGTTTCTGCGCGACAAGCCCGAGTACATGCTCGGCCTCATTCTCATCGGCCTCGCGCGCTGCATCGCCATGGTCATCGTGTGGAATGACCTCGCCAAGGGCGACACCGAGTATTGCGCGGGCCTCGTGGCCTTCAACTCGATCTTCCAGGTGCTCTTCTTCCCGGTGTACGCGTACCTCTTCGCCACGCTGCTCCCGACGTGGCTCGGGCTGCACGGCGCGGTGGTGCACATCTCGATCGGGCAGATCGCGCAGAGCGTGGCGATCTACCTGGGCATCCCCTTCGCCGCGGGCTTTCTCACGCGCAAGGCGCTCGTCGGCGCGAAGGGCCTCGACTGGTACCAGACGCGCTTCGTGCCGCGCGTCAGCCCCATCACCCTCGTGGCGCTGCTCTTCACCATCGTGGTGATGTTCTCGCTCAAGGGCGAGACGATCGTGCAGCTCCCCCTCGACGTGCTGCGCATCGCGGCGCCGCTGCTCGTGTACTTCGTGGTGATGTTCGCCGCGTCGTTCTTCATGAGCGCGCGCGTGGGGGCCAGCTACAAGCAGTCGGCCACGCTGTCGTTCACGGCCGCTTCGAACAACTTCGAGCTCGCCATCGCCGTCGCGGTGGCAACCTTCGGCATCCACAGCGGCGCCGCCTTCGCGGCGGTG
>CAISKJ010001259.1 GCA_903885885.1 uncultured delta proteobacterium | reverse complement strand
GTCGGCGTCGGCGCGCGCGTACACCACGCGGCCGCGCACCGTCTCGGCGCCGAGCGCGGGCCACGCGCCGACGGGGCAGTCGCGCTCGCCCGTCGCCGTGCAGCGGCCGCCGGGCAGCGGCGCCGCGCCGGGGGAGCAGGTCGTCGAGAGGTTGGGGTCGCAGGTCTCGTCGTCGCGCCGCGACCACCCCGCGGGGCACTGTGCGATGCCGGCGGTCGGGCGCCAGTCGCGCGTCGGCGTGTCGCGCCCCTCGCGCACCCCGGCCCAGGGGCGCTCGGCCGACGAGGGGGCTTCGAGGTCGACGCGCGCGCAGGCGGAGGGCTCGGCGAGCCCATCGGGGCATGCGCGGAACGCAGGCGCGCAGCCTCCCGCGCGGAGGGGCACCCAGCCCGTCGGGCAATCCCACGGCGCGTACGTCGCCGCGTCGCGCGGAGCGCCCGCGTCGCGCGGAGCGCCCGCGTCGCGCGGAGCGCCCGCGTCGCTCGACGGAGCGGCCACCGTGCTCGAACAGCCTGCGATCACGAGTGCGAAGAGACCGTCGCTGGCGCGCATGAAGGCCCCCTCCGATTACGGCGACCGTAAACGCGATTACGGAAATTGTAATCCGTCGCTCACTTCGCGAGGGCCTTCCGCAGGGCAGCCGTGAGCGCCCGCAGCTCCGAGAAGCGCAGCTCGAGGGTCAGCTTGGGCCCCTTGCCGTCGCGCGTGGCCACGAGCTTCGTGCGCGCGCTCAGCCCCTCGGCGTGGGCGCGAAACGCGCGCTCGAAGACCGCGTACGCGGCCTTCTCTTCGGGGCTCGTGGTGAAGCCCCGGCTCCGTCGCGCCTTCAACGTCGGGCGGGCGGCGCGAAGCTCCCTGGCTCCCGCGCGAATCTCGCGGTCCGTGGCCTTCGGCACGTCGAGCACGCGCCCCGACGGGAGCGTGAGCTTCGCCTCGAAGAGATCCTCCGGCGCGTCGTCTTCGGGCGTCGCGTCGGCGAGCTCGAGGAGCACCATCGCGCGCCCGTGGCCCACCTTCGTGGCGAGCGCGCGCGACACCCGCGTGGCCAGCGCCACCAGCGCGTTGGCCGTGGTGATCGCCATGCCCAGGTCGCGCGTGACCACCTCGGCGAAGCCCGCGCGCCCCAGCGCCTCGGCCACGCCGTCGGCCTTGAGCTCGGCGAGCGCCTCGCCGATGTCGACCATGCTCGCGGCCACGTCGCCCTGGCGCTCCTGGATGCGCGCGATGGCCTCGCGCCCGCGCTTCGCGAGCCGCGCCACGCGCGCGGCGTGGGCGGCCTTCGCCTCGCGCGCAAGCGCCGCGGGCACTGGGGACTTCTTCGTGACGGACTTCTTCGCGATCGCGCGTGCCATGACCGCACTCTATCGCGCCGCAACGCCCCGCAGAAGCGCCTCTCAGCCGCGCTCGAGGCCGTGCTTGCGAATGAGCCGGTGCACGTAGGTGCGGTCGAGGCCCGCGGCCTGCGCGACGGCCGACACGTTCCACTGGTGGCGCTCGAGGAGGCCCGCGATGTAGTCGCGCTCGAGGCGGTCGAGGTGTCGCTCGCGCAGCACCTTGAAGGGCTGGTCGAGGTCGACGGGGAGCGCGGCGTCGGCGGGGCTCTTCGCGCCGTCGCCCACCATCGCGAGGGCCTCGGCGGCGCCGAGCGCCACGGCGCGCTCGACGAAGTTGCGCAGCTCGCGCACGTTGCCGAGCCAGGGCCGGGCGCCGAGCTCGCGCACGAGCTCCGGCGGCAGCGCGGCCGAGGCGCCCTTCGGCAGAAAGTGCTGCACCAGGAGGGCGATGTCGTCGGTGCGCTCGCGCAGCGGCGCGATGGTGACGGGCAGCACCGCGAGGCGAAAGTAGAGGTCTTCGCGGAAGGCGCCCGCGTTGACCATGCGGCGCAGGTCGCGGTGCGTGGCCGCGACGAAGCGCACGTTCACCTTGCGGTAGGCGCTCTCGCCGATGCGTCGCACCGCGCGCGACTCGATGGCGCGCAAGAGCTTGGGCTGCATCGCGAGGGGGAGCTCGCCGATCTCGTCGAGGAACACCGTGCCCCCGTCGGCGGCCTCGATGGCCCCGACGCGCGCGTTCGCGGCGCCCGTGAAGGCCCCCTTCGCGTGGCCGAAGAGCTCGCTCTCGATGAGGGCCTCGGGGAGCGCGGCGCAGTCGACGATCACGAAGGGCTGCTGCGCGCGCGGCGAGGCGCCGTGGAGGGCCTCGGCGACGAGCTCCTTGCCCGTGCCCGTCTCGCCGTGGAGGAGCACCGACGCCTCGCTGGCGGCCACGCGCGCGAGGCGGGCGAAGAGCTCGCGCATCGCCACCGAGCGCCCCAGGAGCGGGCCGAAGCGCTCGTCGGGCCACAGGTCGACGGCGGCCGGCGTCGCGTCGTGCTCGACGGTGAAGGTCGTCGAGCCCGCCACGATGCGCGCGCCCACCGCGGCCCGCGCCGACTGCACCAGCACGCCCTCGATGAAGGTGCCGTTGCGGCTCCCGAGGTCGCGCACCCACACGCCGTCGTCGCGCGTCTCGAGCTCCATGTGAAGGCGCGAGACCGCCGGGTCGCTCACGGGCACGTCGACGCCGGGCGCCGTGCCGAGCACCGCGCGGCCGTCGAGCGACACCGCGCGCGGGCCGCTGGCGTCGGCCCAGCGCAGCCGCGGTCGCCGGCGGGTGATCGACACCGCCGCGCCCAGCGCGTCGCGCTGCGCCACGGTCACATTCGGAGGAGGCGCCTCGGCAGATCCCATGAGGCCCGCGACCATACTTCGCCCCGCGCGCTACCGCACCTGTCGCCAGCCCGCCACGGTGACGGCGAGCGTGCGCGTCTCGTCGGCGCGCAGCGAGAGGGCGTGCTCGAAGCTGAGCGCGCCGCCGTCGCCCTCCATCACGGCGCGGAGCTGGTGCTCGCCCGGCGCGAGGCTGAAGGTGTGCGGCGTGCCCACGGGCGCGCCACGATCGACCGAGACCAGCGCGTAGGGGATGGAGCTCACCTGCAGCGTGGCCGCGCGCACGGCGGCGTCGGGCGCGGGCTCCGGCGGCGCAGCGGCCTCGCGGCGCGCGGGCGCGCGGTG
>CAISKJ010001258.1 GCA_903885885.1 uncultured delta proteobacterium | reverse complement strand
CGGTGGAGGAGCCGCGGGTCACAGCGCCGGGACGGGTGCGCGCCATCGAACCGACGCCGCTCGAGGCGCCCGTTTCGCCGCAGCGCAGCACGCGCCCGCATCGGGCCGACGAGCCGCGCCCCGCGGTGCCCGGCGGCCTCGGCGCGGTGACGCCCATCGCCCCGCCCGAGCGCCCCGCCGAGGTCCAGGGGGGCGTTCGCGCCATCACGACCGCGCCCGCGGACACCACGCGGCGTTGACACCCGCGCGAGAGCGCGGCACGACCCCCGTTCGTGGCACCTCCCCTCACCGCCATGGGCGGACTCCTCACTCGCACCCCCGACGGTTGGCGCTGGCGTGACGGCCGCGACGAGCCGCGCGTGCGCGACCTCACCGCGACCGAAGCGTTTCAGTTTCCGCGGGTGTTCTACCCCGACCCCGACCGGCCCGGCGGCCGCGTGCGCTGGGTGTCGATCCCGGTGCGCGCCCTCGACGAGGAGCCCGACCTCGACGAGCTCGTGCGAAGCGTCGGCGCCGCGGCGCGCAACTCGGAGCACGACGCGGGCAAGATCGAGGTGCGCGAAGACGTCTTCGACTCCTGGTCGAACGAGCACGTGATCGGCCTCGCGTGGGACCCCGACGACGAGGCCGCCCTCTTCGCCGCCGCCGACGCCCTGCGCCGCGCGTCGCGCTGACCCGCCGTGGCGATCCTCTACGCGCACCGCGGCGCCGCGTCGGAGCGGCCCGAGAACACGCTCCCCTCGTTCGAGCGCGCGCTCGAGCTCGGGGCCGACGCCCTCGAGACCGACCTGCACCGCACGGCCGACGGTCACGTGGTGGCCTCGCACGATCCCACCCTCGCGCGCATGAGCGGCGCCCCCGTCGAGATCCGCCGCGCGACCCTCGCCGACCTGCGCGCCCGCGACGTCGGGTGGGGCTTCGTCGACGCGCGCGGCGAGCGCCCCTTCGCGGGCCGCGGGCTGCGCGTGCCCACCCTCGACGAGCTCCTCGACGCGTTTCCCTCGGTGCGATGGAACGTCGACGTGAAGCAGCACGACCGCGCCACCGTCGACGCCGTGCTCGCGGTGCTGCGCCGCAAGCGCGCCGAGGAGCGCGTGCTCGTCGCGAGCTTCGACGCGGCCACGCTCCGCGCCGTGCGGCGCGCGGGCTACGCGGGGCGCACGGGCATGGGGGTCGGCGACGTGCTCGCGCTCCTCGCGGCCCCCGTCGCGCTCTTGCGGAGGTTTCCGCCCGCGGGGAGCGTCGCGCAGGTGCCGCCGCGCGCGAGCGTGCTGCGCGCCGACACGCCGGGCTTCATCGCGCGGTGCCGCGCCCTCGCCATCCCCGTCGAGTATTGGACCATCAACGACCCCGCCGAGGCCGAGCGCCTGCTCACGCTCGGCGCCGACGGCATCATGACCGACGACCCCGCGGCCATCGCGCCGGTGTTTCGCCGCCGCCGCGCCGCGACGTAGGCCCCGCGCGCCGCGACTGGAACGGCGGGCGCTCTGCGCCGCGCTTGATGATGCCTCGCTACGCCGTCTCGCGAGGGCGGCGCAGTTGCCGCGCAGGTGCCCGGCGCGCGAGAGTGTCGGCCATGCGGCTCAACCAGGTGACGGTGTCGGCGCGCGACCTCGACGCGTCCATTCGCTTCTATCGCACGCTCGGCCTCACGCTCATCGTGCGGTCGGAGCACTACGCGCGCTTCGCGTGCCCCGACGCGGGGGGCGGCGCCCCGTCGACCTTCTCGCTGCACCGCGACGCCGCCGCGACGGGCGTTACGCAGACGGTGGTGTACTTCGAAGACGACGCGCTCGACGCCACCGTGGCGCGCCTCGTGGCCGAGGGGATCACCTTCGACACGAGGCCCGTCGACCAGCCGTGGCTGTGGCGCGAGGCGTACCTGCGCGACCCCACGGGCAACGTGGTGTGCCTCTACCGCGCGGGCGCGATGCGCCTCGACCCGCCGTGGAGGCTTCGCGAGGGCGAGTAGCCCGCAGTGCGCCTGGCGCGTCCCGTCGCACCCGCGCGCGACGCGCTCGCTGGCGTACTGCACGCGAGCGCCCTCGAGGGTGATCCACCGTCGCCGCGTAGCGGCGCGCGTGCGGGCAGGCATGACCCGAGGGTGAACGCCCGCGGCCGCGCAGCGTCAACGGTTTTCGCGCAGCGCGCTGGGCCCGTGAGGGCAGAACGGGGTAGTTGCAGGGCGGAGGGTCGCGCGATGGCAGGCTTCACGATTCGACAGCTTCACAGCGGCGACGCGGCGGCGTACCGGGCCCTGCGGCTGCGGGGATTGCGCGAAGATCCCACCGCCTTCGCGCGCAGCTACGAAGACGAGCGCGACGTGCCCCTCGACGAGTTCGCCCGCAGGCTCGACGATCGCAACACCTGCGTCTACGGCGCCCACACCGACGACGAGGCCGCCGCGCTCGTGGCCCTCGCGGGCCTCTATCGCGAGCCGCAGCAGCGCTTCGCGCACAAGGTCACCGTGTGGGGCGTGTACGTGGCGCCGGAGCACCGCCGCGGCGGCGTGGCGCGGGCGCTGGTGCGCGAGTGCGTGCGGCGCGCCTTCACGATGCCGGGCGTGCGTCAGGCGCACCTGGGGGTGAACGCCGCCAACGCCGCGGCGAGCGCGCTGTACACGAGCCTCGGCTTCGCCCCCTTCGGGCTCGAGCGGGGCTACATGATCGTCGACGGCGTCGTGCAAGACGAGGTGCACATGGCGCTGTTTCGGCCCGAGCCCGATCAGTAGTGGCGCATCGATCCGCAGTCGACGGCGTCGCCCTCGGGCACGCCGAGGCGCATGGTGAAGTAGGTATAGAAGCGCAGTCGGTCTTGCACGTTGGCGGGCGCGGGGCGCGGCATGTCGAGCGCGTAGCCGCACTCGAGGCCGCCGTTGATGATGTTGATGGTCTGGCCGAAGCCGGGGCGGCGCCCCGCGGCGACGTCGGCGGCGTCGGGGGTCCAGCGGCCCGTCATCACGTCGTGGCACGAGGGCTTCGGCGACTGCGCGGTCATCCAGAACCACAGGGCGGTCTTGAACGCGATGGCGCCGTCGGTCGCGACGAGCTCGGGGTGCGCGAGCAGGTCGACGCCGAGCGCGCGCCCCGCGGGCCCGTAGTTGAAGTTGTAGCTGAGCTGAATCGGACCGCGGCCGTAGTAGCGCGCGCCCGTCGCGCAGGGCCACGCGGCGCTGGGCGAGCAGTACGCGCACGCGGGCGGCGCAGCCGTGGCGCAGCCCACCTCCTCGCGGAAGCACAGGCCCCACGCCTCGGGTCCGCCCGGCGCCGTGGCCCACCCGCCGGTGGTCTCGTGCGCGATGTTCGCGAGGAGCGCCGCGAGCTCGCGCCGCCGCTGCGCGTCGGTGCCCTCGCGCAGAAAGGTCGGGTACGCGCGCGCCGCTTCGAGAAAGGCCGCATAGGTGAAGTACGCGCCCGAGCACGCAGCATCGGCGCGGTGCGGAAACATCGCCTCGAACTGCGCTTGCGTGAGAAACGCGTCGAGCCCTCCGGCGGGGGTGGCCGCGTCGGGCGGCGCGGCGGTGTCGGTGGGGGTGGTGACATCGGGCGGCGCGGCGGTG
>CAISKJ010001257.1 GCA_903885885.1 uncultured delta proteobacterium | reverse complement strand
CGCGGCGCCGCGCCGAGGTCGCGTGGTACGCGGGGCTGCGCGCGCAGGCCTCGGGGCGCGCCCTCGAGGCCCTCGACTGGTACGCCCTCGCCTCGCGCGTAGGCTCCCCCGACGACCGCGAGGCGCAGTGGGCCCGCGACGCGCGCGACGCCTGGTACGCCCGCGCGCGCCCCCTCGCGCACCTCGGCGAGCACCCGTGGACGACGCCCGCGGCGCCCCCCGCCGAGGACGCGCCCATGCAACTCGACGCGCCCCCCGAGGCGCCCGAAGCGCCCGCCGAAGCGCCCGCCGAAGCCCCCGCCGCGCCGTCGCCCCGCGGCCATCACCACGGTCACCACCGCGCCCACACGCCCCACGCGCCGCACCACCATCATGGACGAACTCGGCACCGCTGACATCGCGCCGCTCCCGCCCATCTCGTACGCGCCCCTCGCCCCGGCGCCCGCGAGCGCGCACCGCGTGTGGACGGTGTTCGCGGCGTTCGGCGTCGCGCTCGCCTCGACGATCACCTTCACCGCGGCGGTGCTCCTCGCGCTCGCGGCGCGCGAGGCCCAGCTCGTCGAGGGCAGCTTCACGCGCGTCACCCGCGAGGGCTTCGAATTCACGCTGCGCAGCCCCGTCGGACTCCTCGGCAGCGGCCTCGCCGCATGCCTCTCCTTCGCGCTCTGCGCGCTCGTCCCCGCGAGCCTCTCGCCCGACCTCTTCGAAGCGCGCCTGCGCCTCGCGCACCGTCCCGGGTGGGGCGCGTGGGGCCTCGTCGTCGCCGTCGGAATGCTCGGCGTCGGCCAGGTGAGCTCCGCCCTCCTCACGCTCGCGGGCCTCGCGGGGCGCGGCTCCCTCGGCGAGATTCACCGCGCGCTCTACCACCCGTCGCCGGGCCTCGCGCTCGCGGCCTTCGCCATCGTGTGCGTGGGCGCCGGCGTCGGCGAGGAGCTCTTCTTCCGCGGCTACGCGCAGACGCGCCTCGCGCAGCGCTGGGGCGCGTGGCCCTCCGTGCTCGCGAGCGCGGCCCTCTTCGGGCTCGTGCACGGCGACCCGCTCCACGCGACCTTCGCCTTCGCCGCGGGCGTGCTCCTCGGGTGGGCCAGCCTCCGCACGGGCACCGTGCGCACGACCCTCGTCGCCCACGTCGCGAACAACGCGGCCAGCCTCGCGAGCATGGCGCTCACCGACCCCGCACACCGGGACTCTCCGCGCGAGGCCGCGGTGAGCCTCATCGCCGGGGCCGCGATGATCGCGCTCTCCACGCTCGCGCTGCGCCGCGCGAAGCCGCCTGCGGCGTAGCGGCGCGCGCTTCGCGGGTGCGCACCGCGCTACGCACCGACGGTAAAGCGAGCGAAGGTCTTTTCCTGCCTGCGCGTCTCTCATATGTTCCGGCCGCTTCATCACTCCGGGGCGACCGATGTGCCCTGTTTACAGAGGCTTTTATGGAGACCGCAGCGACCGTAACCGACGCTCTCACGTCATCGTCTGAGTCCGCTCCGCCCGCGCAGGCGCCGAGGCGCGCCCGCGAAGGCAAGGAGCTCATCGACGCCTCGCGCCCCTACGCGGAAGAGAACCGCGCGCGCAGCTGGGCTCACGTCGCCGAGACCCTGAGCCTGCTCGCCCTCACGCTCGCCTGCGCGGCCGCGCTGCCGTGGTGGTACGCGCGCATCGCCGCGGCCGTGGTCGCGGGCCTCGTCGTGGTGCGCGGCTTCATCCTCTTTCACGACTTTCAGCACGGCGCCATCCTGCGCGGCTCCAAGCCCGCGAAGTGGCTCTTCGAGCTCTACGGCTACTACGTGCTCACGCCCTCGTCGGTGTGGAAGCAGACGCACAACTACCACCACGCTCACACCGCGCAGCTCGTGGGCTCGCACATCGGCTCGTACATGATGCTCACCGTCGACATGTACCAGCGCGCGACGCCCGCGCAGCGGCGCATGTACCGCATCACGCGCCACCCGCTCACGATGGCCCTCGGGTTCTTCACCATCTTCGCGTGGGGCATGTGCGTGTCGCCGTACCTGCGCGACAAGAAGAAGCACAAGATGGGTCCCTGGGTGCTGCTCATGCACGCCGTCGCGTTCGGGCTCATCGCCCACTTCGCGGGGCTCGCCATGGCCCTCACGGTGCACTTTCTCCCCCTCGCGGTGGCCTTCGCCGCGGGCTCGTACCTCTTCTACGCGCAGCACAACTTCCCCGGTATGCACGTCGAGCCGCGCGAGACGTGGAGCTACACGCGCGCCGCCCTCGAGTCGTCGAGCTACATGGAGCTCTCGCCCCTCATGGCGTGGTTCACGGGCAACATCGGGTACCACCACGTGCACCACCTCAACGCGTCGATCCCCTTCTATCGCCTCCCCGAGGCGATGCAGGCGATCCCCGAGCTGCGCGACCCCATCAAGACCTCGCTGCGCCCCCGCGACGTGCTCGCGTGCTTTCGCCTCAAGCTCTGGGACCCGTCGCGCAACCAGATGGTCGCCTACCCCGACTGAGCCCTCCGCCTCGCGCCCCGCCTCCGCGCGCTACACCGCGCGCAGCACGCCGAAATCGATCAGCATGCGCACCGCCCCCTCGGGCACGGGCTCGCCCGCGGCCGCGCTCGCCGTCGCGATCGCCTCGACCAGGGGCCTCCCGTCGAAGTGGTGCAGCACGTCGAAGAGCTTGCGCGGGAGGTCGAGCGGATCGAGAAAGCTGTACCCCTGCACGCGCACGTGGTCCGCGCTCAGCGACACCACGTTGAGCCCGCCGAGCCGCACCCGCGCGGGCATGGACTCGTCGCGCGTGACGCCCAGCGCGTGGCGCACCACCGGCGCGAGCGCGCGCAGCTCGCTGCCCGAGGCCGCGAGCACGTCGGCCCACGACATGGGCGCCACGATGGCGTAGCAGGCGCGGTAGTAGGCCTCCTCGCGGCCCGCCCACGGGCCCCACAGGCGGGCGTAGAGGGAGGGGTCGTCGGGGCGGTCGGTGGGCACCACGTCGTGCGCGCGCAGCGAGCCGTCGACGGCGTACATCGGGTGCATCATGGCGAGCCCCTCGACGGGCACCCCGAGTTCCACCGCACAGTGCCGCGCGAGGTCGCGCTCCGCGGTACGCAAGAGCTGGTGCAGGCGGTTCCAGAACGCCTTGTGCACTGCGCCGCGCGTGTGCTTGCAAAACCACGTGGCGCACGTCGACTCGCGGTGACGCCGCACCGTGCAGCGCCCGTCGTCGTAGTGGGGGCACAGCAGCGACTCGCTGCGCCCGAAGGTCTCGGCGCTCCCGTCGTAGCGGGCGCGAAAGTCTTCGCCCTGCAACAGCCCCATCGGGGTCACGGCCACCCCTTCGGCCATGCGCGCGCGCACCGACGAGATGCCGTCGGGGTGCTCCACGTCTTCGAGCGAGCCCCCCACGAGAAAGTTGGCAAGCTCGGGGAGGTACGTGCAACAGCGCGTGCCCGGGTTGAACCAGTGCCCGCCCACGGGCGCTTCGCCGGGCGGCGGGAGCATCGCGCAGTCGTCGCAGGTGGCGTTGGGCTCACGCGGCACAGCGTCGCCCGCGAGGAGCTCGCTCACCCACCGCGCCTGCATCACCGGCAGCATCGCCGCCGTGTCGTCGCACACCGGAAGATGAACCCGCTCGCTCGCCATGCGCCCCCCTCTACCCCTGCGTGCGCGCGAGCACCTGCGGGTAGAACGCCGTCGTGAGGTGCGCGTACTCCTCGGGCGTGTCGCACTCCATGAAGAGCAGGTCGCGAAAGCACGCGGCCTCGACGCGGCCCACCGACATCATGCGCTGCGTAATGTCCTCGTGCTCGCTCTTCTCCTTGGCGGTCGAGTAGCGCATGCACCAGTCGGTGGCCACCGCGAGGAGCTCGTGGTCTCGCGGTTCGAAGAGCACCATGCCCGTGGCCTCGCCGAGGCACTCGAGGCCCTGCGTGAGCCCCGTGTTCAAGAGCCCCTTGCCGTGCATCATGGCGCGGCGGCCGCTGCCGAACACCATCACCTCTTCGTTCGACTCGCGGTACTCGGCGCACACGAGCGTGTGCGACGCGCCGTTCGAACGGTCGCCGTCGAGCACCGTGAGCACCGCGGGCTCGTACAGAATGTCGGCGTCCATGAGGAGCACGCGCGAGCGCCCGTCGAGGATGTTGTTGTCGCTCTTCCACGCGAACCACGCCGAGTGGCCGCTGCCCGAGCGCGAGAGGTCTTCGCTGGGGTTGAGCACCCAGCGCACCGCGGTGCCCGGGCGCTCCCGAAGCGGCGTCTGGTACGTGCGCTGGTTGCCCACGAGGTACACCTCGCGCACGCCGAAGGCGGCCAGGCGGTCGAGGTGCCAATCGACGAAGGTGTCACCGTGCGGCGACCCGTCGAGCGAGAGAAAGGGCTTCGGCGTATTGCCGACCTTCGAGATGCGGTTGCCGAGGCCCGCGGCGAGAATCACGGCCTTGTCGATGGGCATTGTTGGCTCTTACCGGGTCACGGCCTCGCGGGGCCGCGCGCCCTGGCGCTCGGCCTCGTGGAGGTATCGGTACGCGCTGAACACCGTGTAGCCCCACACGAGGAGCCCCCACGCCATCGCGATCGGAAAGGCGTTGAGGTACTGCCCCACGAGGAGGCTCACGGTAAGCAGCAGGATCACGTTGTCGCCGGCCACCACGCCGACGCGCAGCAGCATGGCGCGGAGCTCGGGGTCGTTGCGCGCGGCGGCCTCTTGCACCGCGCGCCCCGCGGGGGTCACCGCCGGCGCCTCGCCCTCGCGCGGCCACTCGCCTCTCGCGATGCGCTCGCGCAGCCGCGGCAGCGTCTGCGGGCTCAGCGTGTACCAGGCGTAGAGCGACACGAGGCGGCTCACCCACAGCGACACCAGCGGGCGCTCCTCGTACTGGCGGCAGAGGGTGAGGTACTCCTCCTCGGTGGTGTCGTAGCCGTGGCGCATCAGCGAGGCGAAGCGGCGCTTGTAGAAATCCCACGCGGTGCTGCACGCCGCCGAGATGGCCGTCGTGAGCACGATCACCACGGTGGCCACGGCCCACCCGTGGATGCGCGCGAGGCACACGAGCCCGCCCGCCATGAGCGACACGAAGCCGATGCCGTCGCCCATCTGATCGAGCGCACGCCCGAGCGGCGATGAGAGCTTCTTGGCGCGCGCCACCACGCCGTCGAAGCAGTCGAGAATGGCGCGCACTTCGAACATCACCCCGGCGGCCACGAAGGCCTTCGGCGTGCCGAGGGTGATCACCGCGCCCGCGGCCATGCCCAGCAGCGTGTGAAAGCCCGTCACGTGGTTGGGCGTGATGGGGGTGTTCATCACGTGCTTCACCATCGCGTGACAGAGGGGGTACCGCCACAGGCGGTCGGCCGGGTTCGACGTGAGCTCCAGGAGCGCGTCGATCTCGGCCTGCGTGGGCTCGCTGCGCGTCACGGTCATGGCGCCTCGTCGGTGCGGTCTGCGTCGTTCAGCCAGCGGGCGCGATGATCGCGCGGAGCCCCGCGGCGAGCTCGTCGAGGTCCGTCGCGGTGAGGTCGCCCATCACCGCGATGCGAAACATCTTGCCGAGGTACGGGCCCTGCCCCGCGTAGATCACGAAGCCTCGCGCCTTGAGCCCGTCGTGCAGCGCGTCGTAGGTGACGTGCGCGGGCACCGCGAAGGCCGTGAGAATCGACGAGCTCGCCCGCTCGCCGTCTTCGAGAAAGTACGCCACGCCCAGCTCGCGCAGCACGCCCCGCACGAGGCCCGCGCGGCGCGCGTACTCGGCGCAGCGCGCGCGCCAGCCGCCCTGCGACTCCATCTCGGCGAGCGCCTCTTGCAGCGCGTACACCACGTGGACCGACTGCGTGAAGGGCGACCAGCCGCCCTGCTGCTCCTTCCAGTGGCGCCAGAGGTCGAGGTACACGCTCGTGGCGCCGCTCGCGCGCGCGGCGAACACCGACTTCTTCACGAGCGCGAAGGAGATGCCCGGCACGCCGTGGAGGCACTTGTTCGCCGTGCCCGCGACGGCCTCGAGGTTCCACTCCTCGAAGCGAATGTCCTCGCCGCCGAAGGAGCTCACGCCGTCGAGGAGAAACGCGCGATCGTACTTCTTGCAGAGCGCGCCGAGGGCCGCGACGGAGTTGAGGCGCCCCGTGGTGGTCTCGTGGTGCACCGAGAGCACGTGCGTGATGGAGGCATCGCTCGCGAGGTGCTGCTCGACGGCCGCGAGGTCGATGTCGCGGAGCCAGTCGGCGGCCACCACGGTGAAGCGCTTGCCCTGCGCGGCGAGCATCTGCGCCATGCGGTCGCCGTAGACGCCGTTGGCCACCACGAGGGCGTGGCCGTTCTTGGGCACGAGCGAGCCCACCATCGCCTCGACGGCGGCAGTGCCCGAGCCCGTGAGCATCACGGCGACGTACGCGCCCGCGACGCCGTCGTAGATGCGCTCGAGGCGCCCGCGCACGTCGAGCTGCAGGGCCGCGAACTCAGCCTCGCGATGGCAGAGGTCTTCGCGCGTGAGGGCCCCGCGCACGCGCTCGGTGAGGGTGACGGGCCCGGGGTTGAGGAGTCTCGTGCGACTCACGCCGACGTCTCCTTGAGCCAGGCGCGCATGCGGTCGGCGACCTGCGCGGGCGTCTCCTTGGGGCGCGGGAGGCTGCCCGACTCGCCGGGCGCCGTCTTCACGTGCACGAAGGTGAGCTCGTCGCTCTGCGACCGCACGATCTCTTCGACCTCGGCGGCCGAGTGCGCGCGAATCACGCGGGTGTAGCCGCACGCCGCGGCCACGCCCGCGAAGTCGATGGAGTGCGACACGGTGCTCTGCCCGCCGGTCGAGTCGTGCACCTCGTTGTCGATCACGATGTGCAGGAGGTTCTTCGGGCGCTCGTAGCCCAGCGTGGCGAGGGCGCTCATGCGCATGAGCACGGCGCCGTCGCCGTCGAGCACGATGACCCGGCGCTGCGGCTGCGCCCACGCGAGGCCGAGGCCGAAGGTGCTCGCGCAGCCCATGGAGCCCACCATGTAGAGCTGGTTGGCGCGGTCATCGAGGGCGTAGAGCGAGCGGCCCGTGAAGCCCGTGGTGGCCACGAGGGCGTCGGTGGCGCGCTCGGCCTTCTGCACGGCCGCGAGCACCTCGCGGCGCGTGGGGAGCGTCTCGGCGTACGACCACGGCGCCACAGCGAAGGGCGCGATGCCCTTGGGCTGCGGCTTCGACTTGAGCTTGTGGTCGGCGACGGAGTCTTTCTTCATCACGAGCCCATAGGGGGTATGGGTCTTGTCCATGTGGGCCACGGCGCGCTCGATCACGGCGGCGACCTGCGAGTCTTCGGTGGGGAAGTACTCCCAGGGCACCTGCATGAGGTCGAAGAGGCCGCCGGTGATCTGCCCCATGAGCTCGTGCTGCGGCTCGTCGTGGGCGCCGCCGGGCTCGCCGCGCAGCGTGGTGATCACCAGCACCGGGATCTTGGCGATCATGTTGAGCGAGGTGATCGGGTTCACGGTGTTGCCGAAGCCCGAGTTTTGAAACATCACCACGGCGCGCTTGCCGCCGAGGTCGGCGCCCGACGCGATGGCCACCGCGTCGCCCTCGTTGGCGGCGCCGATGTACGCGAGCGACGGCTCGTCGATCACGTAGTTGATGAAGGGCTTGAGGTACGAGCACGGCACGCCCGTCCACAGGGCGAACCCGTAGGCCCTGGTCGCGTCGACGAAGGTCTCGGCCTTGATCATGGGAGTGATGTCTTTCTCGGAGGCGGTATCGGACAGAGGGGAGAGAGTGGAGCGGCGGAGGGGCCTAGAACTGCGCGCCGACGAGCACGTCGTCGACGGAGTCGACGTCGAGCCAGTGGCCGCTGGTGTAGATGACCCGCACCGCGTGGCCGCCCTGCACGAGGAGCTGCAGCAGGTCGGGGAGCTTCATGGTGCGCAGGCGCTCGGGCTCGGTGGCGAGGCCGCGGAGCTTGTCGGCCACCACCTTGGCGCCGCGCTGCGAGAACTTCACCACGCCCATCCACTCGCCGTGCACGTCGGCGTCGCTCTCGGGCCGCACGCTCTTGAGCGTGACGGTGTTGTAGAACGCGCGCTTCGAGCTGGGCTCGGAGCACGTGACGTAGTCGGCCGCGCGGCCCTTGTTGCGCGACTCGTGGTAGTTCGAATCGACCATCACGACGAAGTCGTCGTCGGTCTCGACGAGCTCCTGCACGATGTACTTCTTGAGGAGCACGTCGCCGTAGGAGACGATCACGTCGCCCTCGACGGCCTCGACGGCGCACGCGAGCGAGGCGACCTCTTGCGTGGTCGCGTAGGCGTCGTTGTCGAAGTACTTCACGTTGGTGAGGTTGACGGCGGCCTTCTTGTAGCCGCGCACCACCGCGAGGTCTTTCACGCCCGCGGCGCGGTACGTGTCGAGAATGTGCCAGAGGAGGGCCTTGCCCCCCACGTTGACCATCGCCTTGGGGCGGTCGGCGGTGAGCTCGCCGAGGGCCTCGCCCTGCGACGCCGCGAGCACGATGGCGCGCGTCTGACGGCCGTGCTTCGGGAGGTAGCGCTTCTCGGCCTCTTCGAGCTCGCTCTCGCCCTGGAGGTGAAACACCTCTTGCAGGGTGGCCACCTTGTCTTCGACGTTGAGCAGCGCCTGATCCTTGAAGATCTGCGCGGCGGTGCCCTTCATCGCGGTGATGGCCGAGCGCATGAGATGGTTGGCCCAGATCACCGTCGAGACGCCCGCCTCGCGGAACACGTCGGTGGGCGTCTGGTAGTACTTCGTGGGCACGATCACCACGGGGAGGCGGCCCGCCCAGGCCTTCATGAACTGAAGGATCTCCGTGGGGTTGCGCAGCGCCGAGTGCATGAGAATGGCGTCGGCGCCCGCGAGGCGATAGGCCTCGGCGCGCTTCATGGCCTCTTCGAAGCCCCAGCCGGCGATGAAGGCCTCGACGCGGGCCACGATCACGAAATCGCTGTCCGACTGGGCGTCCTTGCCCGCCTTGATCTTGCCCGAAAACTCTTCAATGGTGGCCAGCGGCTGCGCCGAGCCGCGAATGAAGCTGTTGGTCTTGGGGAAGATCTTGTCTTCGATGCACACGCCCGCGACGCCGCGCTGCTCGAGCTTGCGAATGAGCCGGCGCATGGAGTTGAAATCGCCGTAGCCCGTGTCGCCGTCGAGCAGAATGGGCACCGTGGTGGCGTCGGCCATGAACTCGGCCACCTCGAGCACCTGCGTCCACGAGGCCTCGTTGTGATCGCGCACGCCGAGGGCGGCGGAGATGCTCAGACCGCTGCCCCAGATGCCCTCGAAGCCGGCCTCTTCGGCCACCTTCGCGCTGAGCCCGTTGTGCGCTTCCATCAGGAAGGCGAGCTCCGGGCGGTTGATCATGTGCTTGAGTTGCGTCGTCTTCTTCACGATGGTGCGTCCCCGCGATCGTTGCGTCTGAGCAGAACGGTCTTATGGGCTCTGCCGACGCGCGGTCTACTCCAACTTGGCGCGGCAGGGAAGCAACCGCCGCCGCCTCCCGCTCAGTGCGTAAACGCCTACGCAGATGGGTTGCGCGCGTGGCGCCACGCGAGCGTGAAAGACCGTGCGCCGCGCGGCGGGTCGGGTGTAGGGTCCGCGACGGTGTTTGGGGTCACAAGGGGCTGTGCAGAGGGATCAGAACGCGCTATGAGCGCTACCCAGCGCGGCAGCGGTCCGCGCGCCCTGAGAGTCACCCACCAGAGACTGAAGGAGCACGCGCCATTCCGGCGCGCGATGGAGACGAAGCGATGATTTCGAATGATGACGCGCAGAAGCTGTTCGTGGCTGGCCTGCCCGACAGCATCACCGACGTGGTGTTGCGCGACCTGTTCACGGGTGCCAATACGCAGGTGGTAGACCTGAGCATTCCGCGCGACAGGATGACTGGACGTCCGCGAGGGTTTGCGTTCGTGACGCTGTCGTCGCCCGAAGACGTCGAGCGCGCCCTCTCGATGCTCGACGGACACGTGCTGGGCGACGCTTCCATTTCGGTTCGGCGCTTCAAGGCCGAGCCCCCTCAGCGCGGTGAGCGTCCCCTCGGTGGCGGTCCTCGCGGCCCTGCGGTCGACACGTCTGACCGCACGCTCTACGTGGGCAATCTCCCCTACGACGCGACCCCCGAAGAGGTCGAGACGCTCCTGCGCGCGCAGGGCGTCGACTCGGTGACGCGCGTGCACCTCCCGCTCGACCCCGACGGTCGGCGCCGCGGCTTCGGCTTCGTCACGGTGGGCTCGGCCGACGCGGCTCGCGCCGCGGTCGATCAGCTCAAGGGCGCGCTCCTCCGCGCTCGTCCCCTGGTGGTCAACGTCGCGCTCCCGAAGTCTCCGGGCGGCGCGGCCCCTCGCGGTGCGGGCGGCGGCTTCGGCGCCCCTCCCGGCGGCGGCCCCCCCTCGCCCGGCGGCCCCGTGGGCAACCGCTTCGGCCCGCCCGCCAAGCCCGGCGGCAAGACCGACTACTCGAAGAAGCGCAAGACCGAGGGTGAGGCCTCGCCCGCCCGCGGCCGCAACGACCGCCGGTCGAACAACACCCGCTGGGACGTCGAAGACGACTGACCGGTCGCCGTAGCGCCCCGATGACCTCCCCCATTGCCCCGCGCCGCGCGCGGGCCGATGGGGGCTCCGGTCACCACACCACGTCATCCCCATCGATCGCCACGCGAAGCTCGCCGGCGTAGCCGCTCGCGCGCGCGTCGTCGAGCATCTCTTCGCGCCCGTCGTGACCGCTGTAGTGCGTGAGCCACAGGCGCGCCGCCCCGGCCGCACGCGCCACGTCGGCCGCCTGCCGCGGGTTGCAGTGCCCATAGGTCGCTGACATATCCTGTCCGATGCGCGCGGCCGCCTCGCACACGAAGAGGTCGGCCCCTCGCGCGGCGCGCGCGAGCCCCTCGCAGGGCCCCGCGTCGCCCGAGTACGCGAACACCTGACCGCGCGCCTCGACGCGAAACGCCACCGCGGGCGTGCGCCCGTGCTTCACCGCGAAGGCGCGCAACGTCACGCCGGGCATCACCTCCGCCGACCACCCGTCCCAGGTGGGCACCACGCGCAGGCCGATGCGCGTCGAGGGGCGGCCGCCGTCTTCGGGCTGGTGCCACGCCCACAGCGACGACAGCGTCGCGGCCGACAGCGGCGGAAGGTACACCGACAGCGTGGGCGCGCGCGGACGATCCCCGAAGATCGCCTCGCACGCGCGCGACTGCGCGAACTGCGGCAGCGCCGCGTGATCGGGGTGCGGGTGCGACACGGCCACGTGCGCGACCAGGTGGGCGTCGACGCCCGCGTCGGTGAGCCGCCAGCGCGCGCCCTCGCTGCACTCGAACACGATCCACGCGGGAGGCTCCCCGTCGCCCGCCACGTCGAGCGCGAAGAGCGGCGGCATGCGCAGCCGCTGCCCCGGCGGCGCGCCGTTGCACGTGCCCGTGCCCAGCGCGAGGAGCCTCACGGCGCGTCGAGCCCCGGGTCGCTCGCGCCCATCGAGAGGGCGCGCACGCGGGCCGCGGCCGACCTCCACGAGAAGCGTCGGGCCCACGCGCGCCCCTGCGCGCCCAGCGTCGCGCGGCGCTCGGGGTCGTTCAAGAGGTCGCGGAGGGCGGCCGTCACCGCGTCGAGCGAGGCGCCGTCGACGAGCACGCCGCTCACGCCGTCGCTCACCGCGTCGGGCACGCCGCCCGACAGCCCGCCGAGCACCGCGAGGCCCGCCGCGCTCGCCTCGAGAAACACCATGCCGAAGCCCTCGACGTCGGCGTCGTCGAGCGTGCGGTTGGGCATCACGAAGAGCTGCGCCGCGGCGTAGTAGCGCGGCAGCTCGGCGCGGTGCACCGGGCCCACCCAGCGCACCACGTCGTCGAGGCCCAGCGACGAGCAGAGCGCGCGCAGCTCGCCCTCGAGCTCGCCGTCGGAGAGCACCAGCCACGCCACGTCGCCGAGCTTGCCCTGCGCGCGCAGCCGCGCGAGCGACTGGAGCACCATGTCGTGCCCCTTGCGCCGCGTGAGACGCCCCACGGTGAGCATCACCGTGCGGCCCGCGAGGCGGTAT
>CAISKJ010001256.1 GCA_903885885.1 uncultured delta proteobacterium | reverse complement strand
GTCGCGGCACGCGCCCGCGCAGAGCGCCTGCCCCGTGGCGCACGCGCACGCGCCGGCCGCGCAGCGCTGCCCCGTGGCGCACGCGACGCCGCACGCGCCGCAGTTCGACGGGTCGCCCGCGAGGTCGCGACAGCTCCCGGCGCAGTCGCTGAGGCCGCCGGTGCAGCGCGGCACGTCGGGGGTGACGGGCACGTCTTCGACGACGGGTGTGTCATCGACGACGGGGTTGTCTTCGACGACGGGGTTGTCTTCGACGACGGGGTTGTCTTCGACGACGGGCACATCGTCGACGGGCTGCTCCACGTCGATGGGCGCCGGCGCGTCGGGCTGCGGGGTGGCGGCGTCGGGGAGCTGCGTGGCGCAGCCCATCAGCGCGAAGAGCGCGAGGGTCGAGCAGGCGAGGTTCGGTCTCATGGCGGGCGGCGCGAGGAACCTATCGCGGCTGCGCGTGGAGTAAAGCGCCGCCGTGGAAGAACCGCCGCCCCGTCGGGGGTCAGCGCGCGGGGCGCCGCTCGTCGAGGCGCCGCACGCCCTCGAGCATGAGGGCCTCGACGCTGCCGTGGATCACCCGCGCCCCGGGCTTGAACGTGGGGTCGAAGGAGAAGTCGCCCGACGAGAGCCCCAGGAGGCCATAAAAAGCCTCTTCGCCGCGCATGTTGGGCCACAGGGCGTTCACGATCTGCCCGTCGAGGAAGTGCACCTCGCCCTGGTCGTTGCCGCTGCGCACGCGGAGCTGGCCCGACTTGCGGCCCTGCGCGAGCACCTGCACCACGTCGGTGAGCCCGAGCTCGGCGAGCGAGCCCGACACGCCGCGCGGGTGCCGCGCCGCGCGCTGCGCGATGAGCTGGCGCACCTTGGCGACGAGCACGGCGGCGGGGGCGGGCTTGAGCACGTAGTCGCTCGCGCCGAGTTCGAAGCCGCGCGCGATGGATTCTTTACGGGAGTCGCGCGTGAGGAACACCCACGCCACGCCTGCGAGGGCGGGGGTGCTGCGCGCGCGCACGAGGAGGTCGAAGCCCGACACGCCGGCCACCTCGGTCTCGCCGATGCAGACCTCGTGGGCGCCGCGGTTGAGGGCCGCGAGGGCCTCGTCGACGTTGCGCGCGACGCGGACGTCGAAGCCCTCTTCGAGGAGCCGCAGCTCGAGCACGGCGCTCTCTTCAGCGTCGGGGTCGACGACGAGCACGCCGGGGCGGTCGGCGAGGAGGCGCGCGCGCAGGTCGTCGCCGGTGACGGCCTGGCGCAAGAGGTCGACGAGGTTGGGGTCGAACACGGCGCCCTTCTGCCGGTCGAGGACGTCGCAGGCCTCGCTCGCGGTGAGAATGCGTCGGTACGGGTTGCGGCCGTTCTGCGTGAGGTCGGCGTAGGTGTCGACGAGGCTCAGGAGCCGCGCGCCGAGGGGGATGTCCTTGCCCGTGAGCTTGTCGGGGAAGCCCTCGCCGTCGAAGCGCTCGTACATGTGCCGCAGGGCGAGGGTGGTGCTCGCCTCGAGCGACACGGCTTCGAAGAGCCGCAGCGGCGTGGTGAACGACTTGGCCGCCATCTGCCGGTGGCTCTCGAACTGGGCCACGTTGAGGGCCGTGAGGTGGTACGTCGACGTCTTGCCCACGTCGTGGAGGAGGCCCGCCATGGCGAGGCTGAGCACCTCGGCCTCGCCGAGGCGGATGCGCTCGGCGAGCTTGCGCATCCACCGCGAGGTGAGGGCCGAGTGGCTGCGCAGGTCGCCGCGCGCGTTCTCGAGGAGCGCGATGAGCACGTTGGTGGCTTCGAGGAGGGCCACCGTGGCCGCGGGGCTCGACGGGGGCTGCGCCGAGCGGGGGCCCGTGAGCTCCTTCTCGGTGAGCACGCGCTCGCGGCCGCGCTCGACGGCGGGGGCCGTGACGGTGGGCTGGTCGAAGCGAATGTTCTGCCGGTCGTAGAGCTCGAGCAGCGACATGTACTGCTCGCGGCCCGTGGTGTCGGCGTGCGCGAAGGCGTAGATGTCGCCCGCGTAGTGCTTCTGAATGGCCGCGCGCACCGCCGCGGGGCGGCCCACGAAGACCCGCACCTCGCGCACGTTGGTGGCGGTCTGCACGGCCAGGGCGACCTCGGGGTTGCCCGCGTTGGGCGACACCACCGACAGCGACGACGTGGCCGGGTCGAAGAGCACGGGGAACACCACGAGCTCTTCGGCCACCTTGCGGGGCACGAGCTCGAGGAGGGCGCGGTCGAGGTCGACGCGGGCGAGCTTCGACGTCACCACGAAGCGCGTGCGATAGCTCTTGGCCAGGTACTTGAGCAGGTCGTACTCGGCCATGGCGCCGGCGTCGACGAGCGCGTCTTCGACGCGAACGTTCTCCGTGTTGACCCGGTGCAGCACGGCCTCGCACTGATCGGCCGTGATGAGGTTCTCGGCGAGGAGCTGCTCTACCAGCTGCCCCGTGGAGTGGTTCGCCATTGTATCGGCAGCCATCGTATCGGTCGGGCTTCTACGGCGTCAACAACGCGTGTCGCCTGCGCACGCCCTACACTGCGCAGGGACCGGCGCTACCAGCGCCAGGTGGGCGCGAGGTCGATGTGCACGTACCACATCGAGAGCATCTGGCCGTCGAGCGCGGCGCGGGCCGCGTCGAGGGGCGTGACGCCGGGGATGATGCTGTACTCGCTCTCGGCGTAGGCGAGCTCGTTGCGCGAGAGCACGCCGAAGTCGCCGGTGTTGATGAGCCACGCGCGCCCGGCGCCCACGCGGAGGAGGAAGCCGCGCGAGGGGTGCACCTCGACGCTCAGGCCCGCGGAGACCCAGTTGGAGCCCGCGGGCATCGTGCGCCCATCGGGCGCGGTGAAGCCCGTGCCGTAGCTGAACTGATGCGAGAACGACCCCTCGGCGCCGATCGCCCACGACGTGCCTCCGAGGGGCGCGAGCACGGCCGACACGTCGAGGCTCGGGCCGAAGGTGCCGCCGGCGCCGCCGCCCACCGACACGCCGAACGCGCGCCACGGGCGCAGCTCGACGAAGCCGCCCGCGAAGCCGCGCGGAGACCCGACGCCCACCGTCGCGCCCACCGCCACCGTGCGAGAGAAGCGGTCGCGCACGCTCCGCGGCGACGCGCTCGCCACGCTCGTGGCGAGGCAGCCCAGAAGCAGAAGGGGGAAGAAGGCTCTCATGGCGACGGCTCCTCTCGGTCACTCCCTTTATCGGCGGGTGCCCTTCGAAACCTGAATGGCTTGACACTGCGTCGACCGCGCGGCTCCACTGCCGAGCCATGACGGCCCGCCTACGCTCTCTCCTCGCGCTCGCCCTCGTGGCCGCGTGCTCTTCGACCACCGCGGTCGCGACGCCCGACGCGGCGGCCACCCCCGACGTCGCCGCCGCCGCCGACGCGCTCGCGACGGACGCGGTCGCCGCCGACGCGGGCACCACCGACGCGGGCGCCGCCGATGGGGGCGCCTCCGACGGGGGCTTCGCGGCGACGCCGTACGTCACCGACGCGCCCGAGCGCGCGTTCGGCGAGGCCGAGATGGTGCTCGCGCCGGGGCGCGACTATCGCGCGGTGATCGACACCGACGTGGGCCGTATTACCATCGACCTCTACGAGTCACAGACGCCCGTCACGGTGAACTCGTTCGTCTTCCTGGCGCTGCACCACTTCTTCGACGGGCTCGCGTTTCACCGCGTGCTCGACGGCTTCGTGGCGCAGGGCGGCGACCCCAACACCGCCGCGGGCCCGCGCGGCACCTGGGGCACCGGCGGCCCGGGCTACCAGTTCGACACCGAGAGCGTCGCGTCGCTCACCTTCGACGGCGCCGGCGTGCTCGGCATGGCCCGCGCGGCCTCGCGCGCCACCAACGGCTCGCAGTTCTTCATCACCCTCGCCGCGACGCCCACGCTCAACGGCCAGTACACCGTGTTCGGCCGCGTGACCGACGGCCTCGACGTGCTCGCCCGCATCGCCCGCAACGCGTCGCCCACGACGCCGCCCGCCACGCCCACCCGCATGACCCGCGTTACCATCGAGGAGCGCGCGCGGTAGTGCATTTCTCACCGACCTGTGTAGAGTCCGCCGCCGTGCAGGCGCGTCGGAGTCTCTTGTTTTTCGTGTTGCTCGCGGCGTGCTCGAGCGCCGGCGAGGTGAGCGTGCGGGGCAACACCGTGAGCGCGTCGAACCTCGACTACACCTTCGGCCCGACGCCCCCCACGTGGCGCTCCATCACCATCGAGGGCAACGACGTGGCCTGGTTCGACGAGGCGACGCGCGGCACCGTGCACGTCGACCACACCTGCGAGCGCTCGCAAGACACGGCCCTCCCGGCCCTCGTCGCGCACCTGCTCCTGGGCTTTACGGCGCGCGAGTTCACCCTCGAAGAGACGGTTCCCTTCGACGGCCGCGAGGCGCGCCACGTGGTGCTGCGCGCGAGCCTCGACGGCGTCGCCCGCGCCATCGAGCTCTACGTGATGAAGAAAGACGGCTGCGTCTACGACCTCGGCTTCGTCGCGCCGCCCGACCGCTTCGACGCCGGCCGCGCGGGCTTCGCCGCCTTCGCGCAGGGCTTTCACACCGGCCGCTCGCCGCTCAGCCCGCCATGAGCGCCGCCGCCCCCGAGCCGCCGCCCGCGCCGCGGAGCCCGTCGATCGTGCCGGCGCCGCCGAAGCACAAGCCCTGGTACGCGGCCCAGCTCGAGTCGATCACCGTGTTCCTCGACGAGCTCGGGGGCATGGCGATCCTCTTCCGCGACGCCACGCTCGCGGCCTTCGCGCGGCCCTTCGAATGGCGCGAGGTGGTCTATCAGCTCGAGCAGATGGGGGTGAAATCCATCTCCATCGCCCTCATTACCGCCGTGTTCGTCGGCATGGTCATGACGGTGCAGTTCGCCTTCGGCCTCGAGCGCTTCGGCGCGACCGACTACGTGGGCCGCGTGATCGGCCTCTCGATCACCCGCGAGCTGGCGCCGTCGCTCACGGCCCTCGTCGTGGGGAGCCGCATCGGCTCGGGCATGGCCGCCGAGATCGGGTCCATGGCTGTCACCGAGCAGATCGACGCCATTCGCGCCCTCGGCGCCGACCCGGTGAAGAAGCTCGTCACCCCGCGCCTCATCGCGTGCGTGATCCTCATCCCCGTGCTCGCGCTCTTCGCCGACGTGGTGGGCTTCGGCGGCGCCATGGTGGTCGCCAACCTCCAGTTCGACACGCCCATGGGCTTCTTTCTGCGCACGGCCCTCGAGTCGATCAACATGCAAGACTTCATGTCGGGGCTGGGCAAGGCGCCCTTCTTCGGCGTGAGCATCGCCATGATCGGCTGCTACTACGGCATGCAGACGCGCGGCGGCACCGAGGGCGTGGGGCGCGCCACCACGCGCACGGTGGTGGTCTCCGCGGTGTCCATTCTCGTCTCCGACTTCATGCTCACGAAGCTGTTTCTCTCGCTGTGACCGACGCGCGATCGCTCGCCGCCGACCGCGGCGCCCCCGCGGGCGAGCGCTACGCCGCCCTGTGGACGCTCCTCTCCGAGGCGCCCGACGCGCACCTCGACCTCGCGGCCTCCGTCGCCGACGAGCCCCTCGGCGCCCTCGAAGCGTGGACCGTTCCGCTCCAGGGCATCGCGCTCGTCACCCTCTTCGCCCGCGACCACGCGCGGTGGTGCGCGCGCCTCGACGAGGTGGCCCGCGCCGCGCCCGGCACATGGATCTTCGACGCTCTCGACGGTGTGACGCTCGTCATGGTGCGTCCGCTGCTCGAATGGCTCGCCGCGACGGCCACGCCCCACGTCGCGCACCCCGCCCTCGCGCGGCTGCTTGCGGAGCCGTGGGAGGGCCGCGGCGCGTGGGCCCTGCGCGCGCTGCGCGACCCCGAGCGCGACGTGCAGGTGATCGCCCTCGAGGCCTCCCCGCACTTCGGCGACGCCGAGGCCCGCGCGCTCGCGACGATGCTCGCCGACCCGTCGGCCGACGGTCGCCTCGTGGCCGCCGAGGCCCTCGCCGCGGTGCCGTGCGAGAGCGCGCGCGCGGTGTTGCAGCAGCACCTCGCGCACGAGCGTTCGGCGCGTGTGCGAAGGGTCATTCTCGAGACGCACGGCGTGGTGGCGCAGGCCGACGTGGCCCCCGACGCGCCCGTGCCCGAAGGGGGGCCCGCGGCCCTCACGCAGCGCGCCGAGGCCACGGTGACGGCCCTCGCGAAGCCCGTGGCGCCGTGGTTCAAAGGCCGCCCCACGCTCCATTGGGACGACGGCTCCGAGGCGCCCGCGAGCGTGGGCGAGTACCTGTTGTTCTGCCAGCACGCGCGCGTGGGGGCCGAGCTCGACGAGCGCTCCCTCGAAGGCGCCGCCCTGCTCGAGCGCGCGTCGCTCGCGCAGTGGTCCGTGGCCCTCGTCGAGGCGTGGGTGGCCAAGCGCGCCGACGTGAAGCACCACTGGTGCCTCACGCTCGCGGTGGCCCTCGGGGGCGACCTCATCGTGCCCGTGGTGCAGCGCGAGATCGCGCAGTGGCACCGCGGCGGCCGGCGGGCGCTCGCGGCGCAGGGCGCGCGGCTGCTCGCGTACGTGGGCGGCGACCGCGCGATGCGCGCCCTCGACGAGATCGCGCGGGCCCACGGGTACGACGCGCTCGGGTCGCTCGCGGCGTCGTCGCTCGAGGCCGAGGCCGAGGCGCGGGGCGTGTCGCGCGAGGAGCTCTCCGACGCGATCGTGCCGCGCTGGGGGCTCAACGCCGAGGGGAGGGGCTGGCTCGACTACGGGCGTCGGCGCGTGCGCGTGTGCCTCGAGCCCTCGAAGGCGAACCTCCTCGACGCGACCCTCGTCGACGGCGAAGAGCGCGCGCTGGTCGCGCCGCCGAAGCCCACGCGCGCCGACGACCCGGTGCGCGCCGCCGAGGCCCTCGCGCGATGGAAATCGCTGAAGCACGAGCTCCCCGGCGTGGTGTCGGCCGAGGCGCGGCGCTTCGAAGAGGCGCTGTGCACGGGCCGCGCGTGGTCGCTCGCCGCGTGGCGCGCGCTGGTGCTCGGCCACCCCGTGCTGCGCGCGCTCGCCGAGCGCCTCGTGTGGTGCGTGAGCGCGGCGGGGCAGGCGCCCACCTTCGCGCGCGTCGCCCGCGGCGAGCTCGTGGGCGAGCGCGGCGAGCCGCTGCCGCTGAGCGCGAACGTCGAGCTGGTGATCGCGCACCCCGTCGCGCTCGACGCCGACGCGAGGCTGCGGTGGTTGCGGGTGCTGGAGGGCGCGGGCATCGAGGCGCAGCCCTTCGCGCAGCTCGCGCGGACGGTGCACGTCGTCGCGGAGAGCGACGCGGAAGACACTGCGTGGAAGGCCCTCGAGGGCGCGACGCTGCGCGCGGTGTCCGACCGCTCGCGCGTGCGGCAGACCGCGTGGGCGCGCGCGGGGTGGGAGCCCGCGCCCATCGAGGGCGGCGTGTGTCGGGTGTTCTTGCGGCGCTACGGGAGCGTCGACGCCGTGCTCGAGGTCGAGGGCATCGCGCTGTGGGCCGAGGCGATGCGCGAGACCGCCGTGTGCGCGCTTCGCTTCCGCGACGCGCACGGCGACGGGTCGTGGAAGCGATTGGGCGCGGTGCCCCCGACGATCGTGAGCGAGGCCGTGCGCGCGGCGCTGCACATGCTCGACGGGGGCGACGACCCCGACCGCGCGACGGCGGCCTCGGCGCGTCGGCGCTCGCTCAGACCTCGACCTTGATCTCGCGCTGCTGCGCCGAGGCGGCCTTGGGCACCACGACCTCGAGCACGCCGTGGGTGTACTTCGCGCGGATGCCGTCGTGCGCCACGTGGACGGGGAGCGTCATCGAGCGCGAGAAGCTGCCGTACGCGCGCTCGCTGTAGCGGGCCGCGCCGCGCGTCTCGCCGCGCTCGTTTTTGCGCTCGCCGGAGATGGTGAGCACGTTGGCGTTGCAGGTGACCTTGATGTCTTTCTCGGTCACGCCGGGCACGTCCATGCGCACGGTGAACTCCTTCTCGCCCTCGTGCACGTCGAGGGGCGCGAAGAAGGCGTCGCTGTGCGCCCACGCGGCGGGCGCGCGGCCGCGGCCGAGCCACGTGCCGAAGGCGTCGTCCATGTCGCGGCGGAGGTCGGAGAACACATCGGAGGGGCGGTACGGGCTGAGAGCGGCCATGACAAATCTCCTCTGCACCGACGGCGCGGTGCGATGGTGGTGGGCGGCGCCCGCGTCGGGTGCGACGGCGGCGCGCTCGCGTGCGCGGTGGTTGTGCGTCGAGCCGACGCGCGCCCCGCGACCC
>CAISKJ010001255.1 GCA_903885885.1 uncultured delta proteobacterium | reverse complement strand
GGCCCTGATCCGCCGGCGCGAGGCGCTGCTTGGGCCGGCCTACCGCCTGTTCTACCAGGACCCGGTCGAGCTGGTGCGTGGCGCAGGTCGACACGCCGGCGCCGACGATGCGAAAGCCCACGTTGGTCATGTACGCGGGGTCGACGGTGCCGTCGGCGGGGTTGTAGTAGGTCACGTTGCTGGTGCGCGCGGGCTGCGTGAGGGTGTCGGGCGCGGTGTAGAGGTAGAACGCGCCGCCCCAGAACGAGAAGGCCCACGCCGAGGGGCGCTCGACGCCCGCGAGGGGCCGGGTCTCGACGATGCGCCCCGTCGTCTTGTCGATCTGCGCGACCTGCACCGGGGTGGTGGTGAAGAAGCCGTAGAGGCGCCCGTCGCCGGTGCCCGTGAGCTCGGCGTTCTGGCCGCGCAGGGCGCCCGTGAAGGCGCCGATGGGCACCACCGCGAGGGTGGCGGGGTCGAGGCGCGCGAGGCCCGCGCTGCCGCCCAGCAGCGGGTCGCCCGTGGCCGAGAGAAAGAGGCTCTCGTCGGTGCTGTCGGCGCTCGTGGTCGAGAAGCCCATGCCGAGCTGGGCGAAGGCGCGCGGGAGGTCTACGGGCGAGGCCGCGGTGCACGACGCGTCGGTGGTGTTCACCCGGTAGATGCGCCCGCCGCCGGCGCCGAAGGGGTTGGTGTCGACGTAGTTGACCCACGCCACCGCGTCGCGGTCGATGGCCATGGAGTTGGGCGTGAGCGACGTGGGGCAGCGCAGCACGCCGATGCGGGTAAACTGACGGAGGTTGGGGCGAAAGCTGTAGAGCTCGTTGCTCTGCGAAAGCACGTACACGAGCTGCGCGGCCTCGCTGCACCCCGGGGCCGCGCCGCTGTCGCGGATGGGCACCGGCGTGAAGCCGTCGCTCGCGTCGGCCGCATCGACCGCGGCGCCCACGTCGCTCGTCACCGCCGCGTCGTCGCGCGGCACGAGCGTGAAGCGCGTCGCCTCGGCCGCGCACCCCCACGCACCGAGCGAGAACAACCCCAGACACAGACCCATCGCGACGCGCATCGACAGCCTCACAGGTCGAGAAACGGAGGCGATTCGCGCGCGCCGTTGCAAGCGCCCGCACGGGGCGTTAGACCGTCGCCCCCCCGTTGAGCACCACCCCCGCCACCGCACGCGACGCCCCGCTGCGCGCGATCGCGTTCATGGTGTCGGGCGCCGTCGCCTTCGCCGTCATGAACGCGCTCGCCCGCGGGATGCACCACCTCCCCTGGGCCCTGCTCGCGTTCTCGCGCGCCCTCCTCGGCCTCGGCGCGGCCGTCGCGCTCGCGCGGCTGCGCGGCGCCTCGCTCGCCATCGTAGACCGGCGGCTCATGTGGCAGCGCAGCCTCGCGGGCAGCACGGGCATGCTGTGCACCTTCTACGCGCTCACGCACATGCCCCTGGCCGACGCGACGGCGCTGCTCAACACCACGCCCCTGTGGGTGGCCGCGCTCGCGTGGATCACCCTGCGCGAGCGGCTCTCGGCGCGCGTCTCCGTGGCCCTCGCGGTGGCCTTCGCGGGCGTGGTGCTCATCGAGCGCCCGGGCCTGCACCAGGGCGGCCTCGCGGGCATCGTAGCGCTCGGCGCGGGCTGCGCGGGCGCCCTCGCCATGGTGTCGCTGCGGGGCCTGTCGAAAGAGACGCCCGAGGCCGTCGTGGTGCACTTCTCGGCCATCGCGACGGGGGTCATGGGGGTCGCGTCGGTGGTGCAGCTCGCCACCGTAGGGGCGCCGCGCGGGGTCACGCTCACCGAGGTGGGGTGCGTGCTCGCGATGGGCGTCACGGCCACCGTGGGGCAGCTCGCCATCACGCGGGCCTACGCGCTCGACAAGGCCGCGCGCGTGGGGGCCGCGGGGTGGATCCAGATCGTGATCGCCCTCGGCATCGACGCGGCAGTGTTTCACCGCAGGCCCGAGCGCGTTGCGCTGGCGGGCATCGCGATGCTGCTCGCGTCGGGCGCGCTCCTCGTCGACGACGCGCGCCGCGACGAGCGGCGACTCAAGGGGTGACCGTCGGCGCGTCGACGGTGCGCCGCCGCCTCCCGACAGGATTCTGTCCATCGGGGAGACGCGCGAGTTTTCATAACGGCCGCCGCGTGCACCCCTACCAGAAACATGCAACTCGGTGCGGTGATACGGGAAATTCGAGGCCCAATTCGCTTGCGGACGAATAGGTGAAAACCCTATTCTTTCCGCCATGTTTCACGGCGCAAACCCTGATCGCATCAAAACGCAACCCTGCCGCCTCCCGGCCCGCAGTCGCGCGTCGATGCCGCCGGAGCGCAAGGCGCGCGCGCCCCTCCCGCAGGTGCTCGTGGTCGACGACTCGCCCTCGATCTTGATGACGCTCGCCGAGCTGCTGCGCAAAGACTACGACGTGGTGACCGCCCGCGGCGGCGCCGAGGCGATCGAGTTCCTGGCCGACGCGGTGCCCGACGTCATCCTCGTCGACTGGTTCATGCCCAACCTCGGCGGCCTCGCGGTGTGCGCGAGCGTGAAGGCCAGCGCGCGCACGCGGCACGTGCCCGTGCTCATGATGACGGGCAGCGACACGCCCGAGCGCCGCGCGGCGGGCCTCGACGCAGGCGCCGACGACTTCATCGCCAAGCCCTTCGACCCCGTCGAGCTCTTCGCGCGCATGCGCAACGTGCTCCGCACCAAGCGTCGCTTCGAAGAGCTCCACGCCGCGGCGCGCATGCGCGAGCAGCTGAGCCAGATGATCGTGCACGACCTCCGCTCGCCCCTCACGGGCGTCACCCTCGCGCTCGACCTCTTGCGCGACGCCCCGGTGCACGAGGAGAGCGCGGAGGTCATCGTGCGCGCCAACCACGGGCTCGTGCGCGTGAACGACATGCTCAGCGACCTGCTCCTGGTCGCGAAGATCAAGGCCGGGCGCTTCACCGTCGCGCGCGCGCCCGTGGCCGTCGGCGAGGCCCTCGACGACATCGCCGCCGACGCCGAGCTCCTGGCCCGCGCCCGCGGCCTCACGGTGCACGTCGAGGCTCCCCGCGACGAGGCCCCCTGGCGGGTCGACCGCACGGTGCTGCGCCGCGTGGTCGAGAACCTCCTCAGCAACGCCATCAAGCACTCGCCGCACGGCGCGACCATCGTGCTGCGCGCGATGCCCCGCGTGGCCCGCGGGCCGAGCGAGGGCGGCGTGCTCCAGATCGACGTGATCGACCTCGGCGCCGGCGTCGCGCCGCAGCTCCGCCCGCACCTCTTCGAAAGCTTTCGATCGTTCTCGCAGAGCGAGCAACCGACGCAGCCCATCGGCCTCGGCCTCGCCTTCTGCAAGCTCGCCACCGAGGCCCACGGCGGGTCGATCTCGTACGCCCCCAACGAGCCTCGGGGCTCGGTGTTCACCGCCCGCTTCGCCGGCTGAAACGCCCGCTCAGGGCGCCTCGACGCCGAGCAGTTCGAACCACTGCCCGTCGATCATCTGGGCGAAGAGCCGCCCCTCGCGAAACGCCATGATCTTCACCGCGTCGGTGCACGCCGCGAGGCGCGTGAAGCCGTCGGCCCCGAGGCGCAGCAGCACCAGGCGCTCGTGCGACTGCTGCATCACGGCGAGGCGCCGCGTGGGGCGGTCGAACGCATTGCCGCGCGGGAGGTTCAGCGGCACATGGGCGAGCACCTCCCACTTTTCGCCCTTGGGGCGATGCCAGTCGAGGGTCGTGTCCCAGATCGAGAGGAAGTTGGCTCGATCGAGGGCCACGATGTCGTAGAGGAGGCCCGTGCGCGTCGAGAAGCCGGGCACCGTGCAGGGGTCGGTGTGATCCTCCGCGAGGTCGACGCGGTGGATGCCGAAGGTGCTCCCCGCGACGAAGAACAGCACCTCGCGCGACACATCCATCGAGAAGCACGTGACGCCGCAGTTCCACGCCGCCACGGGTGACTTGAGGTACTTCGCGCGGCCCTTCGCGGGGCACCGGCGAAAGCGCGCCCCGCGCGACACCGCGTAGCGCGGCCGCGGGAGCGCCACCACCGCGTCGCCGCCGTCGTGCGTGTGCACCCACGCCGACACGCCGAGCTTCTCTTGCAGCCCCTTGCGGCGCTTCTTCTCCGCGTCGAAGGGCATCTCGGCCTCCGGGGTCCAGCGCCAGCGCACGCCCTCGGCGGGCGGGTTCGCGCGGCGCCCGCGGTCCTCCTCGGCCTGCCGTCGCAGCGGCGCGGCCCACGCCTCGTACACCTCGTCGATGCCGTCGACGCGGTGCACCCGGTCGGCCTTCGTGAGGTACAGCACGTCGTCGACGACGCGCGCGGTGAAGCCCGCCTGCGAGAGCTTCGCCACCTCGTGCATCTGCCACGCGCACACGCCCACGAAGCGCAGCGTGGCGCCGTCGTAGAGGGCCGCGAGGGTGCCGTGGCAAAACACGCCCACGAGCGCGCCCGCGGGCTGCTGCGTGCCCACGTAGAGGTGATCCTCTTCCGAGAGGTCGAAGAACATAAACTGCGAGGTCATGCGAAAGGCCCACAGGTCGTCGGCGGCCCACGCGATGGCCGCGACGGGGCCGTTGTTCTCGTGGATGCCGAGGCGCACGCGAATCGTCCCCTGCGGCACGTCGATGGAGTACACGGTGTTGCCGATGTGGGTCACCGCGTGGAGGCCGTCGGGGTCGACCGCGAGGTGCACCGACCCGCCGCCGTCGGGCAGCGCGATGCGCTGCGGCACGCCCGCGGCGTTGAAGCACACGATGGCCACGTTGCGACCGTTCTCGCGCACCCACCCGATGGGAATCGACGGCCCCTCGATGCGCGCGAGCGTCGCGTCGGGAAAGCCCGCGGCGAGCTGGTTCCACCCGAGCACGGCGAGCTCCTCGGCCTCCGAGGCGGGCAGCGCCTCGACGCGCGTGAGGTACACCGCAGACTGCGACGGCACCGACGCATCGGCCACCGCGGGCGCGGCTGCGGGTCGCTGCGCGCGCTGCTTCGGCGCGGCCGCGGGCGCGTAGTGCGCGTCGGCCATCTCGGGGCGGCGCAGCAGCGAGGCCCACTGCGTGGTGGGGCGCATCGGCCCCGGGTCGGGCTGCGGTGATTGGGAGAGCGTCCACGCGTCCCAGCGGTCGGCGCGGGCGCCCGTTGCTACAGCGCCGTGACGATCACCCGCGGGCCTCGTCGTAGAGGGCTTCGAAGCGCGCGCGGAAGGCCTCGTACACCTTCTTGCGCCGCACCTTCAGCGAGGCCGTGAGGAGCCCGCCGTTCACCGTGAGGGGCTCGTCGATCACCGCGACGCGCTTGATCGTCTCGTAGTTGGCGAGCAGCGCGTTCACGCGGTCGACGCTCTGTTGCAGCGCCGCGCGCACCGCCGCGTCGCGCTCGGGCGTGCGCGCCTCTCCGAAGCGCGCGACGACCTCGGCCTCGTTGGGCCACACGCCCGCCACGAGGTACCGCTTGCCGTCGCCGTACACCACCACGTGGGCGATGAGCGGGTCGTCGGCGAAGCGGATCTCGATGTTGGCCGGCGGCACGTTCTTGCCGCCCGCGGTCACGAGAATGTCCTTCTTGCGGTCGATGATTTGAAGAAACCCATCGTCGGTCCACCGGCCTACGTCGCCGGTCTTGAACCAGCCGTCGTCGGTGAAGGCCTCGCGCGTGGCGGCCTCGTCTTTGTGGTACCCGCGAAACACGTTGGGGCCCTTCGCGAGGATCTCTCCGTCGTCGGCGAGCTTGAGCTCCACCGACGGGAGGGGCACACCCACCGTGTCGAAGCGAAAGCGGTCGGGGCGGTTGAGCGTGAGCGTGGGCGACGTCTCCGTGAGCCCATACCCCTCGATGATGAGCACGCCGTGGAGGTGAAAGAACTCCTTGATCTCGCGCTTGAGCCCCGCGCCGCCCGAGAGGCAGAAGCGCAGGCGGCCGCCCGTGATCGCGTGGAGCTTCGCGCGCTGCGCCTCGACGGAGCCCGCGGCCATCGCCTGCGTCGCGAGCTTCTCCCAGTACGCGGGCACGCTCATGAACACGTCGGGGCGCACCTCGGGCAGGCGCGCGAGCACCGTGGCCGGATCGCTCATGTACGTGGTGAAGCCCAGCAGATTGCCGAGGCCCATCTCGCCGAAGCCGAAGATGTGGCTCATCGGGAGCCACAGCACATCGACCCCGTTCTCGGGCAGGAGCGACGCGTTGTTGCGCAGCCAGTCTTGCGTGTTCGAACCGACGTTGCGATGCGAGAGCGGCACGCCCTTGGGGTTGCCCGAGGTGCCCGAGGTGTAGAGCATCATCGCCGACGCGTCGGCGTCGACCTCGCCCAGGAGCCCTTCGAAGTGCGACGGGTTCTCGCGGTCGCGCGCGGCGCCGCGGGCGCGCGCCTCGCTCCACGAGATGAGCCGCGCCTCGACCCACGCGTCGGAGGGCGCGGTCTTGCCCTTCGCGCGCAGGTCGTGGAGCACGCGCTGCGGGTCGAGCGAGTCGTCGAGCGTGACGATGCGCGTGACGGCATCGTAGCCAGCCCACGCGTCGATGATGCGCGAGAGGAGCGCGGGCGTGTCGACGAAGACCACCTTCGCGTCGGAGTGC
The DNA here is from genome assembly GCA_903885885.1 of uncultured delta proteobacterium. GTDB lineage: Bacteria > Myxococcota_A > Polyangia > Polyangiales > CAISKJ01. Next base: position 11,775 of record CAISKJ010001255.1, on the reverse strand, counting down.
GACGCCACGTAGGCCGCCTGCTCCGCCGTGCTCGCGGGGTAGATGGGCACCATCACGCCGCCCGCCGACTGGAGCGCGAGGGCCGCCGCGGCCCACTCCACACGGTTGGGCGCGAAGACCGCGCCGCGGTCGCCGGGGATCACGTCGCCGGCGCTGAGGAAGCTCCCCACCTCGCGGATCTGCCGCGCGAAGTTGCCCCACGTCACCGCGCGCCAGTCGCCGTCGGGCGTAGGGAGCATGAAGCGGGGGCGCGATCGGCGCTCGGCCAGGTGGTCGAACACAACCTGCGGCGCGCTGCGAAGGGCGAGGTACGGGGTCACATCCATGGTGGGCGCTCTCTTCCGAAGAGTGGCTGAGGGAGCGAGAGACTACTGCTTCGCGGCCTCGGCGTGCTTCGCCGCGTGCATCTCCGCGAGCTTGTCTTCGAGGTCGGCCAGGCGGCTCTGAATCTGGTTGAGCGCGTGCAGCGACCGCTCCTGATCGTGGCGCGTGGGGATGCCCACGGCGCTCCACAGCGAGGCCACGGCCTTGTCGCGCGCGGCCTTCGTCTTCATCATGGCGGTGAAGAGCGACCCCGCGGGCACGAGCGTCATCGGGCTGCGCAGCCACAGCTCGGCGTACTTGGCCGTCGCGTCTTCCCAGGCGTCGAAGCCCTTCTTCCAGAGATCCCAGGTGATCATCGCGTGCTCTCCCTCTGCGTGCGCGACCGCCGCGCTACGACGCCGCGACGGGTACTACCGCCCCCGCGCCCCCGTCAAGCCATTATGCTGCACTGCAATATCGACCGCGCGCGCTGTGCAGCAAGCCCGATGGGGCCCGCGCTGCGCGGCGCGCGCCGTGCGATGCACAAGAGGCGCGTTGACACCCGGCGCGGGGGGGCACTAGGCTCCGCGCGGCACACGGGTAGAGCTTGCTTGAGGAGAGCGCGCCGATGCTTCCGCGATGGGCAAACGCACTGAGGTTGGCGCTGGCGACGCTGGGCGTGGCGGCCTGCGCGGGCGGCGAGGTCGAGCCCCGCGACGACGCGGCGGCGCCCCGCGACGCGGCCGATGCTGCACCGCAACAAGACGTCCCCCGCGACGTGTCCCCGAGCGACGCGGCGGCGGTCGACGCGGCGCCGGTGGAGGACGTGGCGCGGCCTCCCGGCGACGGCGGCGCGCTGTGCACGGCCAACCGCGACGGGGTGATCGAGCGCCGCGAGATGGCCTTCGTGCTGGGCGCGTCGGTCATCTACGCGGTCAACCGCGCGGGCGCCGTGGTCGACCCGGTCGACACCGTCGGGATGACCACCGCCGCCGGCCGCGTGTGGAACTTCTCGGCCGCCGTGCCGAGCGACCAGCGCGTGCTCGACGAGGTCACGCCGCCGACGGGCCAGTGGTGGTCGTCGGCCTACGCGGGGGCCACCTTCGCGGCCACGCTCGACCGCACCAACGGCACCCTCGGGGTGTACCGCGTCACCGACACGGCGCTCGAGCTCATGGGCAGCGTGTCCACCGAGCAGAACCGCACCAACCTGCGGTTTACGCCCGCGGTGACGGTGCTCCACTTTCCGCTGCGCGTGGGCGACTCGTGGATGCAGACCGTCACCGGCGCGGGCTTCGTAAACTTCACGCCCCTCACCAACACCACGGTGTACACCACGCGCATCGACGCCGACGGCGAGGTGTGGACGCCCGCCGGTCGCTTCCGCGCGCTGCGCATGCGCACCGACCTCGACCAGTCGATCCCGCTCACGGTGTTTCGCACCACGCGCCGCACCTACACCTTCTTGTCCGAGTGTTGGGGTGTGGTCGCCCGCGTCGCCAGCGTCGATAACGAGACCGCCGAGGAGTTCCGCCGTGCGTCGGAGTATCGCCGCCTCGGTCTGTAGCCTCGCCCTTTGCTGCGCCGCAGCAACGGGCTGCGCGGGCTGGCAGCGTCCGGGCGAAGCGCTCGGCGCGCGCCTCGACCCCGCCGTGGGGGCCCGCTACGTTCACACGGGCTCGGGCCGCGCGATCTACACCGAGGTGCGCGGCGAGCAGGGCGCGCTCCCGCCGGTGTTGCTCGTCCACGGCTACGCGAGCAACCACGACGTGTGGGATCCGCTGGAGCCCTCGCTGCGCGAGCACCGGCGCACCATCAACGTCGACCTCCCGGGCTTCGGCTGGTCGTCGCGCACCGAAGGCGACTACTCGCCCGTCGCGCTCGCGCACGACCTCGCCGACGTGCTCACCGCGCTCGATGTACCGCAGGCCGACGTGGTGGCCCACTCGTGGGGCTCGTCGGTCACCCTCGCCCTCGCGCTCGAGCACCCCGCGATGGTGCGCCGCATCGTGCTCATCGGCGGGTGGATCTACGACGAGCAGATCCCCCCGTTCTTTCGCTGGGCGCGGCTCCCGGGCGTGGGCGAGGCGCTCTTCTCGGCCTTCTACACCGAGCGCCCCGCCGATCGCTTTCCCGACGCCTTCGACGACCCGTCGATCGTGTCGCAGGAGCTCGTCGAGGCCATCGAGCGATCCTTCGATCGACCGGGCACCAGCCGCGCCGCCCTCGCCGCCGCGCGCGGGCAGTGCTTCCGCCAGCTGCAGACCCGCTACCGCACGGTGCGCCAGCCCGCGCTCCTCGTGTGGGGCGCCGAAGACCGCGTGTCGCGCGCCCGCTACGGCGAGCGCCTCTCGCACGAGCTCCCCGACGCCGAGTACGTGAGCATCCCCCGCGCGGGGCACTTTCCCATGGTCGAAGCCGCCGGCACCACGCGCGCGCTCCTGCGCCGCTTCCTCGATGTTGCACCGCAGCAAACCCCGGCGGTGAGCCCGTGACGGCGCGGGTTGCATGGGCGGTGCTGGCAGGTGTGCTGTGTGCGCCGATGAGCGTGAGCGCGCAGACGGCGCCCGTGACGCGCGGCGCGGGCGACGAGAGCGCCGCGAGCGAGGCCGAGCCATACGCCGACGCGCCCGGCGCGACGCCCGTGAACGAGCCCACGCGCTCCACCGCCGACGCGCCCGACCAGCGGGTGACGCTCGCGGGCTTTCTCCGCACGCGCGCCGACCTCGCGCACAACTGGGACCTCGGGCGCGGCCCCACGCCCTCGCAGCGCGCGCTGTGGCCCACGCCCTACGCGGGCCCCTCGCCCGGTCGCACGCAGACCAACCTCGACATGCGCCTGCGCCTCGACGTGGGCATCGAGGTGGGGTGGGGCGTGAGCATCCACGGGCGCATCCACGCGCTCGACAACCTGCGCTACGGCTCCACGCCCGACGGCGATTTCGCGGGCGGTGTGGTCAACCAGCGCGGCACCGACCGACCGCTGGATGTGCGCCAGCTCTACGGCCAGGTGCTCCTGCCCTTCGGCATGCTCACGGCGGGTCGCATGGGCGCGCTCGTCGATTGGGGTACCGGGTTCTTCGTCAACTCGGGCAACGGCATCGACGACGACTCCGGCGACGTGGGCGACCGCATCGCGTTCACCACGCCCCTCGCGGGGCTGCTCTGGACGGGGCTCTTCGAAGTGAGCGCCGCGGGCCCCTCGACGGAGGCCGTGCGCCCCGACATTCGCCCCGCGTTCGACCTCGACCCCGCCGACGACGTGCGCACCGCGGCCTTCTCCGTCGCAAAGTGGGACCTGCCCGCCACGCGCACGCGCAGGCTCCGCGCGCGGCGCACCACGATCAACTTCGGCGTCGTGGCGAGCCACCGGTGGCAGACCTACGACCTCGTCGCGGGCGACGAGCCCTCGGCGCGCAGCACCATTCAGCGCGACCTCGCCGCGTGGGTGGCCGACGGCTGGGTGCGCGCCGATGTGGGCTCGTTCACCTTCGAGGCCGAGGCGGCGCTCGTCGATTTCACCATCCGCAACGCCTCCCTCGACCCCGCGGCGGCGCTCAACATCCCCGTCACGGGGCGCCAGTTCGGCGGCGTGGCGCGCGTCGAGTACCGCGGCGGCGAGCGCTTCTTCGCGCGCCTCGAGGCGGGCCTCGCGTCGGGCGACGACCACGCGGGCTTCGGCGCGCGACCGGGCAACACCGCGGCCCGCCCCGGCGACCTCGACGGGCTCCAGTTTGATCTCGCGCGCACGCCCCGCGACACGACGATCAACAACTTTCGCTTTCACCCCAACTACCGCGTCGACCTCATCTTGTGGCGCCGCATCCTCGGCACCGTGACCGACGCGGTGTACGTGCGCCCCATGGTGCGCTACCGCCTCGGGCCGATGCTCACCGTCGAGGGCGCGGTGATCTTCAGCTCGGCGCTCGAGCGCAACAGCACGCTGTCGGGCAACGCGCTCCTCGGCGTCGAGACCGACGTGGGAATCTTGTATGAGCAGGAGCACGGCTTCTTCGCGCGCCTCGACTACGGGCTCCTCCTCCCGCTCGCGGGGCTCTCCAACGTTCCGATGCGCGTCGACCCGTCGCCCGCGCACGCGCTCCACCTCGTGATGGCCTGGCGGTACTGACATGCGCATCGCACTCTGCCTCGTCGCCTTCGCCGTCGGCTGCGCCGCGGGGCCCGACCCCAACGTCATGGGCACCCCCGACGGCGGCTTCGTGCCCATCCCCGACGTGCCCACGGCGCCGCAGTGCCGGGGCAACCGCGACAGCGTCATCGCGCGCTCCGAGGTGGCCTTCGCGCCGGGCCTCGAGGTGCGCTACCGCGTCAACCCCGTGGGCACCCTCGCCATCGTGTCGCCGCGGGGCACTCCCCGCCCCGACGGCACCACCGCGTGGGACTTCACCGACCGCTCCGGCGACACCGTCTCTCTCACCCTCGTCACGGCCGACACGCAGTGGTTCGCGAGCCGCTTCCCAGGCGCGCAGTACGCCGCGCGCCTCGACCCGCGGAGCCCCAACCTCGGCGTGTACCGGGCGTCGGACACCGCCGTCGAGCTCCTCGGCGTAGCGGGCGCGCGCGAGGCCGACGGCACCCTCGTGCGCTACGACGCGCCCATCGCCCTCCTGCGCTTTCCCCTCTCGATGGGCAACACGTGGACGGCCGAGGCCACCACCGTCGACGCGATGGTCGAGAACACCCCCGTGGCCACGCGCGACCGCTACGACGTCACCGTCGACGCGCGCGGCGAGGTGCGCCTGCCCGAGCTCACCTTCGCCGACGCCCTGCGCGTGCGCGTCGAGCTCACGCAGCGCTTCCCCGCGGGGCCCGGCCGACGGCAGATCCAGTACCTCTGGATGGTCGAGTGCTACGGCGAGATCGCCCGCATGACGTCGCGCGAGGGCGAGGTCGACCCGGCCTTCACCATGGCCGCCGAGTTTCGGCGCCTGGGCCTCTGAAACACCTTGCCGGAAGATCGAAACGGTTGACACGGCGGTGCCCTCGGCGCGACCTTGCCGCGCGTCGGGGCGGCGCGTGTTCGCCCGCACGAGAAGGAGTGACTACGCACATGGGGATTCGCAACTGGCTTGGCGTCTTCGGTCTCGTCGCGCTCGCGACGGCGTGCACCTCGAGCAACTCGGGCGCGGGCAGCGCCGCGGCCACCGTGCAGGCGGCCACGAGCGGCGGCGACACGAGCTCGTCGATCACGTTTCACAACAACTCGAACTGGGCCATCATGGAGATTCACATGAGCCCCGTGAGCCAGACCACGTGGGGCCCCGACCACCTGGGCGCCAACATCCTCCGCTCGGGCGCGTCGTTCACCCTCCACGGGGTGCCCTGTGACAGCTACGACCTCAAGCTCATCGACGAAGACCGCGACGAGTGCGTGCTCCACAACGTGAACATCTGCGCCGAGAGCTCGGGGTGGAACATCGACAACGAAGACCTCCTGAGCTGTCAGGCCTTCTCGCGCCACTGAGCGCTCGCAGCTCCCGCTGACAGAGAATGTCTCTCCCTCCGCGCGCGGCCCCGCAGTCGGGCGCGCGGTTGAGGTAGAGTCCGCGCCACGATGGCACCGCGCAACAAGAGCAAGACCCAGAGCGTGAGCGCGGCGAGCGCGACGGACGAGGCGCCGCTGCGCAGCGAGGCCACGATGGCCACGGTGGTGGGCGACGACGAGGGCCGCGTCGACTTCGCACTGCGCCCGAAGACCCTCGCAGAGTACATCGGCCAAGACGACATTCGCGAGAACCTCAAGGTGTTCGTCGAGGCCGCGCGCATGCGCAACACGCCCCTCGACCACGTGCTCATCTCGGGCCCGCCGGGCCTCGGTAAGACCACCCTGGCGCTCATTCTGGCCAACGAGCTCGGCGTGGCGGCGCACACCACCGCGGGCCCGGCCATCGAGCACAAGGGCGCCCTCGCGGGCATGCTCACCAAGCTCGAGCCGCGCGACATTCTCTTCGTCGACGAGATTCACCGCCTCACCCCCATCGTGGAAGAGAACCTCTACCCCGCGATGGAAGACTTCAAGATCGACCTGGTGACCGGCGACGGCCCCCACGCGACGACCATCCCGCTCAACATTCACCCCTTTACGCTGGTGGGCGCCACGACGCGCACGGGCCTCATCACCGGGCCGCTGCAGTCGCGCTTCGGCATCGTGCTGCGCCTCGATTTCTATACCCACAAAGACCTCGCGCGCATCATCACGCGCAGCGCGCGGCTGCTGGGCACCTCCATCGGCGACGACGCGGCCTACGAGATCGCGCGGCGCGCCCGCGGCACGCCCCGCATCGCCAACCGCCTCCTGCGGCGCGCGTGGGATTTCACCCTCGTGGCGCGGCGCGCCGAGATCGACCTCGCGACGGCGCGGCACGCGCTCGACCGCATGGGCGTCGACAACGCGGGCCTCGACGACATGGACCGCAAGATCCTCGACATTCTCATTCGGTTCTACAACGGCGGCCCCGCGGGCGTAGAGACCATCGCGGCGGCGGCGGCCGAGCCCCGCGACACCATCGAAGACGTGTACGAGCCCTACCTCTTGCGCGAGGGCTTCATCGCCCGCACGCCGCGCGGCCGCGTCGCCACGCACCGGGCCTACGAGCACCTCGGCGTACCCATCGGCAAGGCCCCACCCCAGGGAACCCTCTTCGAATGACCGGATCGAACCCTCCCCTCGCCGGAGGCCGCGCCGAGCCCGTCGCCTCGCGGCGCGTGCGCGACCCCTACGCCGACCTCTTGCGCGACACGCGGGGCCTGCGCCGCGAGCACGCCGCCGCGCGCGACGCCTGGTACGCGGGCCTCGCCGTCGAGCGCAAGGAGGAGAGCCTCTTCGAACTCGAGATGCTGCTCAAGGGCGTGGCCGCGTGGGTCAACACGCGCAACCACGCCTCGGCGGGCTCCCACGACCCGCTCTACGTGCGCAACTTTCGCCCGCACCTCGCCGTCGCGCGCGCGGTGCTCCTCCGGTGCGTGGCCCTGTGCGACCACCTGCTGGGCCCGCAGCGCGCCTCGCAGGCCGTCGCGCGGAGCCTCCCGTCGGGCTTCACCGAAGAGCCCCGCGGCGACCGCGCGGAGGGCGCCGAGACGCCCGAAGGGGCCCTCGCGACGCTGCGCCAGGCCCTCTCGATGGCGGTTGAGCTCCTCACGGGGATGCTCAAGGTCGATCACATCTCGTATCGGCTGTTCTATGCCGCCATCGCGGGCGTGCAGCGCGAGGTGTCGCGCAACTCGTTCTTCAACCCGCTCTTCACCCTCGAGTTTCGCCCCGAGTTCGACCGCGTGCGGGTGCCCGACGTGCTCGACGCCATTCTCTCCGTCGACGGCGAGACGGCGCACCGGCTCGTCGCCCTCACGTGCCTCGGCGCCCTGCGCCTCTTGCGCGTCACGGCGCTGCTGCAGGCCTCGGCGGCCGACCCGTCGGGCATTCCCCGCGCCTGGGTGCTGCTCGCGGCGGTGCGCGTCGAGGCGCGCGCCCTCGCGACGGTGCTGCGCCACCGGGCGCCCACGATGCTCGCCGACGCGCTCGAGCGCGACCTCATGCGCGTGCCCGCCAACGACGTGCGCGGGCGCTACGAGCACGTGGCGCGCGACTGCGAGCGCCTCTTGCGTCTGCGCGCGGTGCTGCTCAGCGCGGGCGAGTCGCTGCGCGCCGAGGCCCGGCGGCTCACCGAGGTGCGCGTGCCGGGCTGCGACGCGATGGCGCCGCCCCGGGAGGTCACCGCGGCCATCGAGACGGCCTGCGGCAAGCTCCGCGACGCGCTGCAGGGCGTGGTGCTCCAGGTGACGCGCACGCTCCGCGGCGCCGCCGACCCCGAGCGCATCTTCGGCGACCGCGGCGCGCGCCGGGCGGCCTCGGAGCGGCTGCGTCACACCGCGTGGATGTTCACCGTGGTGACCCGCGCCTTCGTCACCCGCGCGCGCGCCGCCAACGCCGACGACCGCTGGAGCGTGGGGCCCGAGTTCGCCTTCGTGAACGACTACCTGGGTTACTTCCGGTACATCGGGCTCACCCTCTCCATCGAGACGGAGTACGCCCACGCCGAGCGGCTCACGCAGGCGATCGCGGGCCTCACCGAGTGCGACTGGATCGACCCGACGCGCCTCGAGGCCGCCGTGGTCGAGAGCGAGGCCTTCGCGGCGCACCTCCACGAGGTGGTCGAGCGCACCGGGCGGCGCGAAGACCTGCGCGCGGTGCCCCTCGACAAGGCCGCCGCGGGCGAGACGCTGCGCATGCACCTGGGCGTGTAAAGCCGGCGCCGCAGCCCCGCGCGTTCAAGGGAGAGAGATTGTCTTCAGGGAAGAAGAGGCCCGCGGTGTCTCGAGAGAAACACCGCGGTCTGTGAGGGGAGAGCGCGGGCGCGCTACTCCTTGTCGAGCTTGCCGACGAGCGAGAGTTCGAAGGCCGCGCCCATGTACTTGAAGTGCGGGCGAACCTTGAGGTTCACGCGGTACCAGCCGGGCTGGCCCTCGACGTCTTCGACCTTGATCGACGCCTTGCGGAGCGGGCGGCGCGAGCGCACGCCGGGGGCGGGGTCGTCCATGTCGGCCACGTACTGGCCGATCCAGGTGTTGAGCTCGCGCTCGAGGTCCGTGCGCTCCTTCCACGACCCGATCTGCTCGCGCTGGAGCACCTTCAGGTAGTGCGAGAGGCGCGTCATGATGAACATGTACGGCAGCTGCGTGCCGAGGCGGTAGTTGGTCTCCGCCTCGCGGCCCGCGGGGCTCTGGCCGAAGTACTTGCACTTCTGAACCGAGTTGGCCGAGAAGAAGCACGCCTGGTTGGAGTCTTTACGGAAGGTGGGGCCGATGAAGCCCTCTTCCGACAACTCGTACTCGCGGCGCTCGGTGAGCTGGCACTCGGTCGGGATCTTCGTCTGGATCTCGCCCATGGCCTCATACTGGTGCAGCGGGAGGTCTTCGACCGCGCCGCCCGCCTGCGGGCCGATGATGTTCGGCGCCCAGCGGTACTTGGCGAACGAGTCGGCCACGCGCGTGGCGAGGGCCACGGCGGCGTTGCCCCAGCAGTAGCGCTCGTGGTGACCCACCACGTCTTCTTCGAAGTTGAAGGCCTTCACGGGCACGGTGTTGGCGCCGTACGGGAGGCGGAGCAGGAAGCGCGGCATGCAGAGGCCGACGTAGCGCGAGTCTTCGCTCTCACGAAACGACTGCCAGCGCGCGTACTGCGGGCCCTCGAAGAGGCTCTTGAGGTCCTTGAGGCCGGGGAGCTTCTCCCAGTTCTCGACGCCGAACATCTGCGGCGACGAGGCCGATACGAAGGGCGCGTGGGCCATCGCCGAGATCGACGCGATCTTCTGGAGGAGCGCCACATCTTGCGGGCCCGGACCGAACTCGTAGTTGCCCACGATGAGCCCGATGGGCTTGCCGCCGAACACGCCGTACTCATTCGAGTACACGGTCTTGTAGAGGCCCGACTTCACGACCTCGGGGCTGTCCTCGAAGTCGTTGATGAGGTCTTCCTTCGAGACGTTGAGCATCTCGATCTTGATGTTCTCGCGGAAGTCGACCTGATCGACCGCGTACTTGAGCGAGCGCCACGCCGACTCGAGCTTCTGAAAATCGGGGTGGTGGAGGATCTCGTTGACCTGCGCGGAGAGGCGCGCGTCGATCTCGGCGATCATCGCGTCGACGATGTTCTTGTCGACGCGCTCGTCCTTGCGGCCGGGGGCGAGCATCTCCGAAATGAGGTGCTGCACGCCCTTGACGACGGTGTCGTAGCCCTCGACATTGGGCTTGATGTTCGCTTCGCTGAGAATGTCCTCGAGAAGCGAGGACTGCTCCAGCGTTTGCGAGGAGGCTTGAGACTGGCTCTTCAGGTCGCTCATGGGGGGGGATCTTCTACCTGGCGTGGTGAGTGAGTAGGTGCGATCAGCCCTTGGATCCGTCGCCCAGACCGAGCTCCTGCATGAGGCGACCGCGGCCGGCCTCGTCGCCGAGCAGCGACTGGATCTTCTTGCGGAACGCCGGCACGTTGCCGAGGGGACCCTTGAGCGCGTTGAGCGCCTGACGGAGCTCGAGCAGCTTGCGCATCTCGGGCACCTGGTTGGCGATGCCCTCGGGCGAGAAGTCTTTCATGCTCTTGAACTTGAGGTTCACGGGCATCTCGGCGCCCTGCTCTTGCGAGAGCTTGTCGGCCACGCCGAGGTTGAGCTCGAGCTTCTGCTCGCTCAGCACCTGGTTGAAGTTGTCTTTGTCGACGTTGATGGGGCGCCGCTCCTCGAGCGTGCGGTCGTCTTGACGGAGCGTGTAGTCGCCCATCATGAGCATCTTGAGGGGGAGTTCGACCTCCTCCTTCGCGTTCCCGATCGCGGGCTTGTAGACGATGTTCACGCGCTCCTTGGGAGCGACAGATCCTTCTTTAGCCATCGTGGTCCTTACCTTCCGTGAATCCGATCGGCGGGTGCACCCATCGCCTACCGTAGAGCGTCAGCGCGCCCCGATTGAGATGTTCTCAAGCCCCGAGTCTCAACGCCGTCGCAGGGTCCAGGCGACACACGCGATCATACAGCACACCCGCCTCAGGAGGGATAGGCTTTCCTCCCTTGGCCAGCGCGCGATGACACAGCACGAGCCCCTCGGCCGACGCGGCCGCGAGGGCGGGCTCCCACGCCTCGAGGCCGTGCGCCTCGACGTCGCGCTCGAGCCCTTCGAAGACGCCCTTCGCGAGCGCCACCTGGTTGAGCGCGAGCGCCACCTGGCCCACCCCGAGGCGGTACCGAAAGCGCGCCGCCGCCGACGGGGCCGTCGTCGCCTTCGACTGGAGCATCGCGATCGCGTCGGGCCCTTTGCCCGCCGCGGCGAGCTTCTTGGCCTCGGCCACCACCGCGGCCTCTTCGCCCGCGCCACCGCCGCCCTGCTGCACCACGATCACCGGCGCCGGGCCCGCGCCGCCGCCGCTCGCGGGAGCAGCGCCCGCGGACGCGCCGCCGCCCGCGAGCACCTCGGCGTTGATCCACGCGCGCGTCTGCTCATCGGCGAAGGGAGTGCCGTCGGCGAACTGCATCTCGAGCAGCGCGGGCATGCGCTTGAGCACTACCGCGAGGCCGCCGATCACCTCGGCGCGCGCCTTCGCGTAGGGCTCGCCGAGCCCCGCCAGCGCCGTCGCCGAGAACCGATGCAGGTCGAGCCAGAAGCGCGACGCGTTGAGCTCCGACTCGGTCTCCTCGAGCAGCGCGTTCCACTTCTGGTTGTTGGCGATGGTCTCAAACTGCTTGCGCCGGTTGGGGTTGGGCGCGGGCACCTTCGTCTTGCCGCCCTCGACGGGCGGCGGATCGATGAGGTGCGTGTAGAGCCCCACGCGCGTCATGCGATACGCGATGGGCGTCGCGTCGGCCGAGCGGCGCACGGTGCCGCCCGTCTGCGCGATCGTCGTGCCGACGCCGCTGAGCCACTGCGTCACCTGCGACACGTCGGCGGGCGGCGGCGCGGCCACCGCCGTGG
>CAISKJ010001254.1 GCA_903885885.1 uncultured delta proteobacterium | reverse complement strand
TGGTGAGGGCGAGGGGGCCCGCGCTCGAGCCGTCGCCACGCACGAGGCGTGCGCTCGCCTCGGGCGTGCGCGTGTCGAAGAGTCGCGCGGGCGTGAGCGGGCGAAAGCGCGACGGCGCCGTGAGCGGCGTCACGGCGGGGAGCGTCGCGGTGGGGACCGCCGCGGCCGTCGGGGGCTCGGTGGGCATCGCGCGCAGGCCGCAGTGGGGCGCGGCGCCGGTGCCGGTGGCGAAGATCGCGAGGTGGTTGCGCACGGTGCGCTCGCCCGTCGCGTCGGTGGGGTGATTGAGGATGCCCGCGGTCGTCCACAGGGTGCTCGAGCCGCCGCCGTCGAGGCCCATCGCGTCGTGGGCGCCGAGCTCTTGAAACACGGTGATGAGCTCGTCGCAGGTCATGCCGATGCTGGCGCTCGAGCGCCCGTCGGCCACCACGATGATCACCGTGCGACGGTCGCGCGAGAGGCCGATGGCGGTGCGCGGGTGGCGCAGCCCGGGGGCGCACACGAAGCCCCCGGCGGCGGGGCCGTTGTCGTCGATGCCGCGCTGGGGCACTCCGTCGTTGAGGAGCGTCCACCGGCCGCCGAGCTGCTCGGTGACCCACGGCGCGGGCGCGGGGAGCACCACGTAGTCGGGCGTCATCTCGATGCGGCTGGGGCCGATGGAGAGGTTGCCGCTGTGGTCCGTGTCGGGGTACGGCCACACCATTCCGTTGCCTACGTTGAGGCCGAAATCGTGGTCGGCGAAGTCGCCGTTGATGGCGAGCTGCGCGCCCACGAGGCGCCCGAACGACGAGGTGACGCGCGGCCCCTCGGAGGGCGCCGTGGCGCGAAAGCGCACGCCCGGCGCGCAGCTGTCGACCACGAGCGCCCACAGCACCACGGGCTGCGCGGTGGTGCGGCGCAGCATGCGAACGCCGGGGTACGGCGTCGTCCACACGTCGACCGCGGCGGCGGGGAGCGCCACCAGGAGCATCATCACTACGAGGAGGAGCCGTCGCATCGACGGCGACGCTATCACCGAGGCGAAGGTCAGTGCGCGGGCGCGGCCTTGGAGGTGGGCTTCGCGTTCCACACGCGGGTGCAGAGAATGAAGCCGATGATGGCCGCGGGGAGAATGGCCGTGGGCCACGTCCACCAGTTGGCGGGGTTGTGCTTGGCGTCGCCCTCGGGCAGCACGCGGCCGAGCACGAAGGCCTCGAGCGCCACGCCCAGATAGACGAAGCCGTCGATGAGCCCCACGGCCACGCCGGTGTTCTTCTTGCCGCCGAAGTCCATGCTGGCGGTGCCCGAGAGCATGCCGTGCACGCCGATGATGGCGAGCGACATGAGCACCACCACCCACCCGATGAGGCCCGTGGGAATGGTGACGAACATCGCGAGCGCCCCCACGATCATCACGCCGTAGAGCACCGCCGAGACGGGGCCGCGGCGCGACTGAAACACCCGGTCGGAGATGATGCCCGCCACCATGCCGCCGGTGATGCCCGCGACGCAGTTGAGCATGCCCCAGTGGTCGTGCACGAAGTCGCTCGGGAGCACCTGCCCCGCCGCGGCGGCGGCCCTGCGCGCGGCCTCCGAGGGCACGCGCCCGAGGTCTTTGGCGAAGGGCTTATAGTACTGGAGAATGGAGTTACGAAGGTACCCGCTGCAAAACTCGATGAGCGCGATGGTGAGGATCGCCGGGTTCGAGAGCATGCGTTTGGCCACTTCGAAGACCGGGGCGCGGGGGCCGTCGTCGCTCGAGGTGGCGTCGCCGAGGTCGAAGTCGGCGTGGCCGGCCTGGCCCGGCGTGTCTTTGACGAGCATCGCGTCGAGGCCGGCGAACACGAGCAGAATGGCCGCGGGCACGAAGAACACCCACTGCACGGGGGCGTGCTCGAGGATGAGCTTGCACCAGTCGAAGGCGAAGTAGAGCCCCAGCGAGATGAGCACGCCGAAGATGCCGCCGAAGGTGCCGCGCTCGCGCAGGTGGAACCACGCCGAGTTGACCTTCACGATGGAGACGGCGCCGAAGCTCTGAAAATACATGTTGGCCGCGTAGAGCACGGCGAAGGTGGGCACGAGCTCGGGGTGGCCGCCGGCCCCGTGGGGGACGCCCGTGAAGGTGAGGCCCATCACGACGTTGACCGCCGCCGCGCCGAGGGCCGCCGCGAGGATGGTGGCCTTGCCGCCGAAGCGGTCGGCGAGGGGGCCGTTGATCACGAACGAGATGCCGTACGCGAGCGTGCCCCAGCCGTAGATGGTGGAGAACTGGGCCTTCTCGAAGACGGGCCCGATCACCGAGTTGAGGTTGTACCGGCCCATGTACAGAAAGGCGTACGTGAGCCCCACGGGCAACCAGTTTTGAACGCGCCGGCGCACGTACGCGGGCGAGTGCCCGAGGTCGACCTTGGGGAGGCGTGAGAACACCACGGCGATCACGGCGAGCAGCGCGATGATCGGGATCATTTCTTGAAGCCATGCAGGCATAGACGGCACCCGCGCGGAGCATCGCACGGGCCCTCCGCCCCGCGGAAGGCACATGTCGCGGCCCTCCCCCGGCGGGCGTTGAAAGTTCGTGACAGGGGCACGTTACGGGATACCTTCGCGCGCGCAATGGAGCACCCCCTCACGCGCATTCTCGCCGACGTCGAGCGCCACCGCGCCGAGCGCCCCGTGGTGATCTTCGACCTCGACGGCACGCTCTACGACAACCGCCCCCGCACCATTCGCATCTTGCACGCCTTCGCGGCGGCGCTCGAGCACGCGCACGCCCGCGACGCCGCGGTGATCCGCGCGCTCGGGCCCGACGACCTGTCGTACCTCCTCGACGACACGCTGCTCCCGCGCGGCGTCGACAAGGCCGTGGTCGAGCGCGCCAAGAAGGCGTGGTTCTCACGCTTCTTCACCGACGCCGCCTGCGCCGACGACGTGCCCGTGCGCGGCGCCGTGCCCTTCGCCCGCGCGTG
>CAISKJ010001253.1 GCA_903885885.1 uncultured delta proteobacterium | reverse complement strand
CGCGCCCGCCGAGGCGCCGCTGCCGGCCGTTCGCCTCGTGGTCGACGCCGATCGCACGGGCGCGCTCGACGACACGCGCGCCGAGTGGACGCACCGCGCAGACTGGAGCGCCACGCACGGCGCCATGCTGCTCGCCAACGTAGACGACGACGACAGCGACCGCGCCGTCGACGCGAGCGACGAGCGCGTGAACGGCGAGGCCGACGAGGCCGACCTCGCGCGGGTGCGCGTGGCCCCGTGGGAGGCCGCGCCCGAGGGGGCCGAAGGGGCCCTCGCGGTCGACGCGATGAGCGCCGCGCGCGTGCGGATCTTCAAGCGCGCGAGCGGGGCGTGGAGCGTTTTTGATCCCGCGAGCGGGCGACTGTCACGGGAGGAGCTCCGGGCGGGCGTCGAGTTCGGCGTCGAGGCGAAGGACTTTCCGAGCAGCGCCTGGGAGGGCCGCGTGGAGCTCACGCTCACGGTGAGCGCGGGCGGCGTCGCGCAGACCGACCGCGCCGTGATGCGCGCCGCGCCGTGGGTGATGTTCAACTCCCTCGAGCCGACGGTGCGCATCTTCGGGCCGCAGGCGGCGCACTTCAATCCGGCCATCGCGTTCGCGAGCGACCTCGAGTTCTACGCCGAGCAAGACGCGATGCCGCTGACGCTCGTCGACACCGAGACGCCCGCGTACCTGCCCGACCCCGAGCAGGGCCCCGACGTGTGGATGCAAGACATCATGGAGTTCGGCTGGACGGGCATCCCCGGCCCCGACGGCATGCACGCGATGCCCGTGGTGCTGCGCACGCCCAACGCGCAGCGCCCCGTGGCGCAGTACGCGCTGCGCGAGCTCCTCGGCCCCGACTTCGGCTACGTGTGGAAGCACGCCGCGGCCTCGGAGAACGGCCGCGCGTGGGACGTGAGCCTCGACTCCTTCGGCGACCTCGAGCTCTTTCCGCCGCACCGCGTGGGCGAGCACAGCTACCCGCTCGGGCGCCTCGTGCACGGATCCGTCGAGGCGCGCCACAGCGACGTGGCGCTGCGCCGTTTTCTCGAAGCCCAGTCGGTGCAGGGCCCGCCCCTCTACGTCGACACGTCGTGGGAGCTCGTGGGCCACGTCGACGAGTTTCTGAGCTTCATTCCCGCCGACAACGCGCGCGGGTGGAAGATGCTCTTCGCGTCGCCGAGCCTCGCGCGCAGGCAGCTCGCGGCCTTCATGGCGCGCGACCCGCACAACGCCGACGTGCTCATCTTCGCGGGCAAGAGCTGGTACTACGAGACGGGCCCCATGCGCGGCCGCTCCTACCCCGCCGAGCGCGCCCTCGGGCAGGTGCTCGCCGACGAGGAGCTCATGGCCTTCAACCAGATGGTGCAGGGCCGCCTCGACGCCCTGCGCGAGCAGATTCAAATGGAGACGGGGCTCACCGACGACGACATCGTCGAGGTGCCGTTCCTGTGGGCGCCGCACGAGAACCAGCGCGCCGCGGCGTACCAGCCGGGCACCGTAAACCTCTTGTTCTACGGGCGAACGGCCATCATGGCGCGCCCCTACGGCCCCAACGTCGACGGGCACGACATCGTGGAAGACGACATGACCGAACGACTCGCCGCCTTCGGCATCCAGGCGCGCTTCGCCGAGCAGTGGGACCTCCTCCACGCCGCCGACGGCGAGGTGCACTGCGGCACCAACGCGGTGCGCGCCTTCCCCGCGCAGCGCTGGTGGGAGGTGGCCCGATGAGCCGCCCCGCGTCG
>CAISKJ010001252.1 GCA_903885885.1 uncultured delta proteobacterium | reverse complement strand
TGTCGCACGACCGGCGCTTCGTCTCCGACGTGGCCACGCGCATCCTCGAGATCACCCCCGAGGGGCCGCGAGATTTCCCCGGCACGTACGAGGAGTATCTCGCCCGCTGCGGCGACGACCACCTCGACGCCGAGTCGGTGGTGCTGCGCGCCAGGCGCGAGCGGGCCGCCAACGAGCCCGCGCCCGCCAGCGCCCCCGCGGCCCTCTCGTGGGAGGAGCAGAAGAAGCGGCGCAACCGCGCGCAGCAGCTCCCGGCGAAGCGCGACCGCGCGATGGCCGCCGTCGAGGCCGCGGAGAAGCGCCTCGCCGACATTCACGCGCTCTATGCGAGCGACGGGTTCTTCGAAAAAACACCGAAGCCCCAGCTCGATGCGCTCGTGGCCGAAGAGGCCGCGCTCGGGCCGAAGATTCTCACCCTCATGGCCGAGTGGGAGTCCCTCGAGGCCGAGTGCGCCGCCCTCGCCGAGGCGTAGTTCACCGCGGACCGCGGGCGCGCGGGTGAGGTACCGTTCGCGCGTGCCGCGCACCCCACACAGCCCGTTGCCGCTCCGTTATTGGCTCCTCGCGCCCCTCGTCATGGGCCTGTCGTGTCGGTGTACGACGCGCAGCATGCGCCGCGAGGTCGGCAGCGCGCTGCGCGGTGACCAGGGTCTGGCGCCGCGGGCGCCCGCCGAGACGCCCCCTGCGCCCGACGGCGTGCCCACCGTCGGCGGCTGCCCCGTGTTCGGCCCCGACAACCCGTGGAACCGTGACATCTCCAACGACCCGGTGGACCCGCGCTCGGCCGCGTACATCGCCAACATCGCCGCGCACGGCCCCCACACCTTGCACCCCGATTTCGGGGCGCGCGCGCGCTACGGCATCCCGTACATGATCGTGCCGCAGGGCACCGAGCCCGTGACGGTGCGCTTCGACGAGTACGGCGCCGAGAGCGACCCGGGGCCCTATCCCATTCCCATGAACGCGCCCATCGAGGCAGGCCGCGACCACCACGTGATCGTCGTCGAGCGGGGCACCTGTAGGCTCTACGAGCTCTATCACGCGCGGCGCTCGCGCAACGGCTGGCTCGCGGGCGCCGGGGCCGCGTTCGACC
The DNA here is from genome assembly GCA_903885885.1 of uncultured delta proteobacterium. Classification (GTDB taxonomy): domain Bacteria; phylum Myxococcota_A; class Polyangia; order Polyangiales; genus CAISKJ01. Next base: position 7,102 of record CAISKJ010001252.1, on the reverse strand, counting down.
TGCGCAACGGCACGCAGCGACCGCGCGGGTGGACCTCCTGCGATCAGGCGGGCCTCCCCATTCTGCCGGGCCTCGCGCGCCGCACCGAGGTGACCGCGGGGGCCATTCGCCACGCGCTGCGCGTCACCTTCGACCACACGCAGGCCGGGTGGATCGCGCCCGCCAACCACCCCGGCGGCGGCGACGACCGCGACGCGCCCCCCATGGGATTACGACTGCGCCTGAAGGCCTCCTACGACCTCGCGGGCTTCACCGGGCAGACGCGCATCATCCTCGAGGCCCTCAAGCGCTACGGGCTCATCGTGGCCGACACGGGCACCAACTGGTTCATCTCCGGCGCGCCCGACGCGGGGTGGGACGAAGACGACCTCGACCAGCTCACCTCGGTGCCCGGCGACGCCTTCGAAGTCGTCGCCAGCGGACCGATCGAGAGGCACCCGTGAATTCGCTCTGGCAGCGCCTCTATGACAGCGCGTGGCACCAGCCGGGCTCCGAGCTCCTCCTCGGCCTCGTCGCCCTCGCGCTCGCCGCGCGGTGGATCGTCGCCGGCGGTCGCGCCCGCTCGCCCTTCCTCTCCGCGTGGCTCGGGCTCTTCGGCGTCGAGATCCTCCTCGACGCGTGGCTCACGTCGCCGCACTCGCCGCTGCTCCCCGACCACGGCGGCCTCGTGGGCTCCCTCGCCATCGCCTTCGTGATGCTCGGCGACGCGCGCTACTACGTGCTCGTCGAGCGCTACACCCGCGACCCGTCGCCCGACGCGAGGCCGTCGACGTTCACCGCGCGCGCCGTGCTCGCGGGCCTCGCGTGGGGCTCCGTGGTGTCGGTGCTCATGGCGCCCCTCGCCCGCACGGTGCCCGCGTTTCAGCGCGAGCTGCGGCTCATCTTTCTCACCTACGAGCTCATGGCCCTTGCGCAGGCCATCGTGTGGCTCAAGGTGTGATCCCGCGGCGTATGCGGGCCCTCGCGACGCCCGCCCCCGCCGTGGCCCGCTGGCTCGTCGGGGCCGCGCGCTTCGTCGTGGCGCAGTATGCGCTCTGGGCCCTCGCCGACGTGATCATCCTGTGGGCGCACCCGGCGGGCTTTCTGCTCCGCGTGGTGCCGAACCTGCTCTACTACGGTTTCTTCGTGGGTTATGTGTTCAGGCGTGCGCCTCCCGCGATTCGCTCGTGACCTCGCGCTCGCCCTCACGCTCGCCGCGTGCGGGCGTGCGGCGCCGTCGCGCAACGTTCCCGACGCTTCCGTGAGCGTCGAGCCCCGCGCCACGCTCGACTTTCGCGTCGAAGGTCGCACCGTACGCCGCGTCACCCTCGAGGAGCTCGAGCGCGCCGTCGGGGTCGAGACGGTCACCAACTTCGACGCCTACTACCACCGGGTGAAGTCGTTCCGCGCGCTCCCGCTGCGGCGCGTGCTCGCCGTGGGCTTCGCCGGCGAGACCGGCGCGCCCCTCGCCACGCGGCAGTTCGTGCTGCGCGCGCGCGACGGGTACACCGTTCCCATCGCGGGCGAGCGGCTCTTCGAAGAGGGCGCCTACCTCGCCGTGCGCGACGTCGAGAACCCCTCGTGGGAGCCCATCGGCCCCCAGCGCGCCAACCCCTCGCCCGCCTACCTCGTGTGGCGCGAGGCCTCGCAGACCAGCCTCGAGACGCACCCGCGCCCCTGGCAGCTCGCCGTCATCGAGATCACGCGCTTCGAAGTGGCCTTTCCGCACACGGTACCGACCGGCGAGCCCCCCGACTCGCCCGCCATGCGGGGCTTCGCGGTGTACGCGCGCGAGTGCGTGCGGTGCCACGCCGTCAACCGCGAGGGCGGGCGCGTGGGCCCCGAGCTCAACGTGCCGCAGAGCATCGTGGAGTATCGGCCCGAGGCGCAGGTGCGCGCCTACATCCGCAACCCGCTCACGTTTCGGTACGGCGCCATGCCGCCGCACCCGGGGCTCACCGAGGCCGACCTCGACGGGCTCATCGCGTACTTTCGCGCGATGTCCACGCGCAAGCACGACCCCGACGCCGACGCGGGCGCGCCGTGAGCGACGGGGCGGGCCACGCGCTCCTCGCGCAGCGCTGCGCGACGCTCCCCGCGGTGCTCCGACGCGCGGTCGAGGCGGCGGCGCCGTCGCTGCCGTCGTCGATGTGCGACGCGCGGCGCTGGGTGGTGACGGCCACGGGCGCCTCGGAGGGCCCCGCGCGCCTCTTCGCGTGGGCGCTGCGGCGCTACGCGGGGCGCTGCGCCGAGTTCGTGACGCTGTCGTCGTTCGCGGTCGACGACGCGCCGAGGGGCGACGCGCTCGCGCTCTTCTCGCAGGAGCTGTCGCCCAACGCGCGCCTCGGGCTCACGGCGCGCTCCCGCTACGCCCACACGCTGCTGGTGACGGCGACGCCCGATCACCCCGACGTGCGCGCCGCGGCGATCGACGGCGTCGAGGTGTGCGTGCATCCGCCCGCGTCAGAGCCGTCGCTCCTGTTGCGGGTGCACGGCCCCGCGGCGGCCACGGTGCTCGCGCTGCGCCTCGCTGAAGGGGTCGCGCGCGCGCCGGGCTCCATCGTGGCGCCGTCGCTGTGGGAGCGCATCCCCGACGCGGTGGAGCACGCGTTCGCCGAGACGCTGGACGACGCGCGGGAGCTCGGCCTCGACGGCAGCCTCGCGATTGTCACCGCGCCCGACGGCGCCGAGGCCGCCCACGGCCTCCGGTGGAAGTGGCTCGAAGGCACCGGCACCTGCGACCCGCCGTGCTGGGATGTGCTCCAGTTCGCGCACGGCCCGTGGCAGCTCGTGGTCGACCGCCCGTACACGCTGCTGGCGCTCGAGCGCGCCCACGACGGCACACAGGCGCTCTTCGACCGCCTCGCGTCGATGCTCTCGCCCGAGCGTCACGCGCTCGTGCGGCTGCGGGCGACGCTCCCGGGCGCGGCGGCGTTCTTCGAACACGACGCGCGCATGAACGCGCTGGTGTGCTCCACGCTCCCGCGCGCGGGGAGAGACCTCGTGCGCTGGCCGGGCTTCGGCGCCGACGGACCGCTGTACCGCCTCGGCGGGTGAGTGCGGGCTGCGGGTGAGAAAACGCCCTGTGCGCGACTGCCGCCGCGGGTTGGAAAGCCCGCGGCAGCCGGCGAGAGAGGGGATCACACCGGAAGTCCGCAGCGGACTCCCGATGGGTAGAATGCCTTGGAGAAGTCGGCGACCGTGAGGGCGCCGCGTCAGGCGCGCTGAAGTTGACGGTCGCCCGGTGGAAGTTGGGGGCCAGGCCGCTGCAGTTGGCGCGTCACAGGCGAAGTTGAGGGGCCAGCCGTCGAAGTTGGCGCATCAGAGGCGAAGTAGGACCCCGGGCCGTCGAAGTTGGCGGCCGCCAGGTGGAAGTTGGGGGCCGGGCTATCGAAGTCGGCGAGCGGGCCGTCGAAGTTGGCGGCCGCCGGGTGGAAGTTGGCGCAGGCGCGGTGGCCAACTCACGCGGCCTTGGCAACGCCCTCGAGTGGCCTTCTCAAAGACCGTAGAGGATCTCGACGGCGCCGCAGAAGGGGCGGAGCCGCGTCTTCGCCTGGTCCTCCCACTTCCACTCGTCGTAGAGCGCACGCACCAGAGCGTCCTTCGCCGCTGCGGAGAGCGTCGCGTGTCGTGGGCAACGATCGCGCAGCAGGGCCCGAAACCCCTCGATCGCGCTCTTGCGATTGTCGGGCAGATAGCCCTCGTTGAGCCCCAGGCGCAGCCGCAGGTCGTCATGGATCACGGGCTCGTCGGAGTAGAGTTCGTACCCCGCGATGACCACCTCGCCGGGTTTCGGCGAGGCCCCGGGGCGAGCGGAGCGAACCTTCACCTGGGCGATGGTCGATCGGTCGTGGGGATTTACACGAAGGGGGGCGCTGCCCTGCAACGTGTCGCATGTGCGGGGCGGGCCGTGGCCCCCGTCGGGGTCGTCGCCGCCGCGACACGCGCCGACCATGTTCTGCCAGTCGAGCGATCGCGGCCCGTTGGTAGCCTGCGGCTGCCAGTGTGCGATCTTCCACGGCCAGTTGTTGCTTGCTGTCTTGCTCAAGCGGGCCTTGCCGTTCGCGTCGCGCTCGAACAGCTCGACCCGTCGCATGCAGAAGCCGCAGAGGTAGCCCTGATCGCGCATCAGCGCCTTGATCACGGGTTGCTTCTCGAGCGCCTCGTAGGTGCCGCCCTGCGCTACGCTCAACTTGCGACGCGCGGTGAGCGCTGCGGGCTCCGCCTTGGCCTTCGACACGTAGCGCACGCCCCTGCCCCGCCTCTCCCTCAGCGATCCTCGGACGGCGCGCCCTGTACGTCTTCCCGCGCGGGGAGCATCGCCGCCCGGCGCGTTACTTCAGGGTCGTCGCCGCCGAGCTGCGCGTTCAGCGCGTCGATGGCCGCCCACGCGTCACCCCAACGCTCGTCGTCTTCGGCCACCGAGAGCGTCGCGAAGAGTTCCTCGATGGCCTCGCTCCGCGCGTTCGCGCCCATGAGCGCTTCGAGGATGCGGTTGCTGTCGCGTCCCCACGTTTCGGCGGGTGAAACCTCGACCTGAAAGTCGCGCAGCACGCGCACGTTGGAAGCGTGAAGCTCGCCTAGCACCTGCGGAGAGTGCGTTGTGAAGATGAATTGCGTCCTAGGAAAGACCTCGGGAAGGCGCTTGATGATGTCACGCTGCCACGCCGGATGCAGGTGCAGTTCGACTTCGTCGATGAGCGCCACCGCGGGCATTTTCAGTGGGTCCGACCTCTGGGGCGCGGCAAGGGCCATCCTTCGCGCGAGGTCGGCCACCAGTGCGAGCACGCACTTCTCCCCGTCTGAGAGCATCGACACGTCGAGTTCCTGCCCCCACTTGTCAACGACGAGGCGCTGCGGCCGACGATGCATCCGAAGGTTCTCGACCCCAGGGACGAGCGCCTCGATGGCGCGACGAACCGCGCCGAGTTGGGGGTCGCGAAACGCGCTATCACGAAGCCTCAGCTCGTTTTCGAAATCCTCCTGCTCCCGGAACCACTCAAAGAACAGGCGGAAGTTTCGCGAGCCCGCGCCGAGGGCGCCGTCGTAGGCATCGAGGGCGCTAAACGCGTGGCGTTCTCGGATCCTGTTTGGGATGTCGAGCACCGCGCGATTCGTCGGGTAGTAGACCGCGAGCGGGAGTTCGAACATCCCGACTGCATATGCTGCTTGCACGAACTCGATGAGGGGCTTGAGCGCAGCCAGTTCGCTGGTCTGCGAGCGCTTGTGGCCCTCGCGGGTCACAGCGAGGGTCCACTGGAGGGGATTGTCGAGAATTGTCGCGTCGAGCCGCACACTCGCCTCGCTCGCCTCGACTCGAATCTCCTCCTGCGTGAGTCGCCCTCCGACCCCTAGACCTCTACGAATGCCGCCGAGAACGTGCGAAAGCAGCGAGGCGATCGCCTCGAGGATCGACGTCTTGCCCGCGCCGTTCACGCCGACGATCACGGTCATCTTCGGATCGAAATCGACCGTCGCAGAAGCGAAGCCCCGGTAGTTTGTCAGCGTGAGGCGCGAGAGCTTCATCTGTCCGTTGGCGAAGTTCTCACGTGCTCGCCGTGCCGCAAAACTAAATGCATTGACGTGTTTTGTTGGCCTTGGACCCCCGCGACACCTGCGGTACTCCCCTGCGCGGGAGACTACGCACTTGGACCTGCCGCACCTGCTCGACCAGCTCGACGACGATACCCTCCGCGACCTCGCCGACGCCCTCGCCCTCGTTGTGCCCGATGGTGCCCCCACCGACGCGATGCGCCGCCACATCGCGAAGTCCGACGTGGCCTCCCTCCCGGCCGTGCTGGCCGCCCTCTCGCGCGACGCACTCAAGGCCCTCTGCAAGTCGGTCGGGCTCACCGTCACGGGCTCGGGCAAGGGCCCCTACGTGAAGGCCCTCGCCGACGCCGTGGCGAAAGACGGCGGCACGAGCGCGCGCGCGCTCGTGGTCGAGGTGCAGCCCCGCCAGCCCCGCCTCGCGTGGCAGGGCATGGATCAGCACGAGGCCGTGACCTCCGTGCCCACCCAGGTCGTCGAGATCGTGTGGCCCGGCCGCGCCCGCGCGCTGGAGAGTGACGGCAAGAGCGCCGCGCAGCCCTCGCTCCTCGACGCCAACGCCCGCGCGCAGGGCGTAGGAGCGCGCGCCCGCGGCGCCGAGGCCCCCAACCGCCTCATCTGGACCAACGACAACCTCGTGGCGCTCCAGGCGCTGCTCGACGAGCGCGACCCGACGACGCACGCGTACCGCTATCGGGGCAAGGTAGACCTCGTCTACATCGACCCGCCCTTCATGGTGAACACCAACTTCTCTGGCGACAACCGCATCACGATTGACCTCGACGAGAACGCGGGAATCGAAGCCACCAAGGAGCCCTCACTCGTCGAGTTCATCGCCTATCGCGACACATGGCGTAACGGCCTCGACAGCTTCCTCGTCATGCTGCGCCGCCGTCTGGAGATGCTCAAGGAGCTGCTCTCGCCCAGCGGCAGCATCTATATTCACCTTGACTGGCACGCCGTGCATTACGTCAAGGTGTTGATGGATGAGATTTTCGGGTCCGAGAACTTCCGAAATGAAATCGTATGGCAACGAACTTCGGCGCACAACGACCCGAAACAGTTCGGCCGCGTAAACGATCGAATTCTCTTCTACGTAGCAAACAAAGAAGACTACTCATTCAACACGGTATACGGCGAATACTCGCAAGAGCAGTTGTCTCGGTACGACAGCTCAGACTCTGAAGGTCGTTTCACAGGGCGTGACCTGACAGCCCCCGGCATTCGTCATGGAGAAACCGGGCAACCATGGAGAGGCCTGAATCCAGCCGCAAGTGGCAGGCACTGGTCCCGTCCCCCTTCTGAATTGGAGGAGTTGCTGGCACAGGGACGCATTCTCCTCAAGAAGGATGGGACGCCGCGGCTCGATGGGCTCAAAGTCTACCTCCACCAGGGCTGGCGCATCAATTCCGCTTGAGTTTCGCGGAGCTCCGGGTGATCGGCGGGTATGGCCACGCCGCGTCAATCTCTGGCTCGCACCTCGCTCGTCCGCCACCGCTCGGAGCTCACGGATCCTCGCAAAGCGTCGCTGTGTGACCACCTGTTTCTCGACGTCCTGCTGATGGCGCTGATG
>CAISKJ010001251.1 GCA_903885885.1 uncultured delta proteobacterium | reverse complement strand
CGAAGTGAAGGCATACAGTCTGTCGTCGGCATGGGTGGCTCCGAGGTCGGTGTCGCAACCCCTCGAACGCCTATGCCGACAGCGAAATTCCCGCGCCATCGTTCCGTCGGATCGAATCTGTGATGAATAATCCGGGTTCAACACGCGGCGACGCTCAGAACATCACAGACACAGGGCCGCGCGCATCGGTCGTGGTGCCGTCGCCGAGCTGGCCCGACGTGTTGACGCCCCAGCAGCGCACGGCGCCGTCGAGCAGCAGCGCGCAGGTGTGGCGCCCGCCCGCGCTCACCCGCACGGCCGTCGTGATGCCCGGCACCGTGACGGGCGTCGTGGCGTTGGTGGTGGTGCCGTCGCCGAGCTGCCCCGACGAGTTGGCGCCCCAGCAGCGCACGGCCCCGTCGCGCTGCACCGCGCAGGTGTGGAGCGCGCCCGCCGACACATCGACCGCGCTGGCGAGCCCCATCACGGCGACGGGCGCGGTGGTCATGGCCATGGCGCCGTTGCCGAGCTGACCGAAGGTGCCGCTGCCCCAGCACTGCACCGTGCCGTCGGCGACGAGCGCGCACGCGTGCCCGACGCCCACCGACACGCGCACCGCGCAGGCGAGGTTGCGCACGCGCACGGGCAGGGTGCGACCCATCGCGGTGCCGTCGCCGAGCTGACCCACCGAGCCCGCTCCCCAGCAGCGCACCGTGCCGTCGCCGAGCACCGCGCACGACGCGTTGGCGCCGAGGTCGAGGTGGCGCGCGTCGGTGAGGCCCACCACCGCGGCGGGCATCGTCTGCGGCATGGTCGCCGAGGCGGTGCCGTTGCCCACCTGGCCCTCGTGGTTGCGCCCCCAGCACTGCACCGTGCCGTCGCCGAGGCGGGCGCACACGTGGTTCTGCCCCGCGCTCACCTGCACCGCGCTGGTGATGTTCGCGACCGGCGTGGCGGCGCGGCGATCGGTCATCGAGCCGTCGCCGAACTGGCCGTACGCGTTGGCGCCCCAGCAGCGCACGGTGCCATTGTCGAGGAGCGCGCACGCGAAGGCGTCGCCCGTGGTGAGGGCGCGCGCGCCGAAGAGGTTGCCCACCACGACGGGGCGCGCGCGGGCCACGTTGCTGCCGTCGCCGAGCTGGCCGAGGTTGTTGTCGCCCACGCAGCGACCCTCGGCCGAGGTGAGCCCGAAGCACGTGAAGCCCGTGTTGGCGAGCGAGGCCTCGACCTGCATCGCGGGCGCCGCGGGCAGCACCACGTCGGCGGAAACATCGCTCCCGTCGGCGCCTCCGTCGCGCGCCGGAACGTCCACCGTAGGAACGTCGAAGTCGAGCATCCCGCACGCGGGCACGTCGGGCACGTCGGCGTCCATCGAGGCGTCGAGCACGTCGATCACATCGGGCGCGATCATCACGTCGGGGGCGCTCTCGTCGGGCGCGTCGGCGGCGTCGGCGGCGTCGAAGAGCGTCGCGTCGGGCACGCGCAGCCCGATCACGTTGCTGCCCTCGCAGCCGAGGGCCGAGAGCACAGCGCCACACGAAAAAATCAGCCGCAGCCGCATCACAGAGGCGATGAGAGCCGCGCCCGTGCGCATCGTCAAGCACAACGAGCGAGCGCGAGCCTCCTCCCGGTGATCGGGTGACGGCCCCGCCCCATTGCTGCGATGATGGGCGCCGCCATGCGCGCTCTCCTGAGGCCTGCGCCGACAGCGCGCTCTGCGAAAGCGATCTGTGCGAGGGCGGCGCTGCGCGGAGCCGGCCTTCCGCTGCCTCGGCCCGTGAGCGCGCGTGTACGAGCGCATCGGTCTCTCGTAATCTCCGACCGCGCCTCTGCCACCGCGCTGCCCGAGGAGAGTCCGACGATGACCAGCATGACCGCCACGCCGCATCACGGCGCCGGAATCGAGATCCGCGGCGTCGACCTTCGCACCGCCGACGACGCCACCTTCGACGCCATTCGCGACCTCTTTCACCGTCACGGGCTGGTGTTTCTCCGCGACCAGCAGCTCTCGCAGACCGACCACATCGCCCTCGCGAAGCGCCTCGGCACCATCAACGTGAACCGCTTCTTCGAGAAGAACTCGGCGCACCCCGAGATCGCGCTCGTCACCAAAGAGGCCGACCAGCGGCTCAACATCGGCGGCTTCTGGCACACCGACCACAGCTACGACCGCGAGCCCGCGCTCGGCTCCATTCTCGTCGCCCGCGAGCTGCCCACGCACGGCGGCGACACGCAGTTTCTCAGCACCTACAACGCCTTCGAAGCCCTGCCCCCCGCGCTGCAGAAGCGCCTCCGCGGGATGCGCGCCGTCCACTCGGCGAAGCACGCCTTCGGCACCACGGCGTCGAAGATTCGCCAGTGGATCGACCCGCAGGCGCGCACCGAAAACACCGACCAGGCCGACGCGATGGACACCGTCACGCACCCCGCGGTGATTCGCCATCCGCTCTCGGGCCGCGAGGCGCTCTTCGTCAACCCGAGCTTCACGGTGCGCTTCGAGGGCTGGTCCATCCTGCGCTCGGCCCCGCTCCTCGCCGAGATCTACGCCCGCGTGCTGCTCCGCACACCCATCGCGAACTTTCGCTGGCACGATGGTTCCGTTGCCATCTGGGACAACCGTGCCACCTGGCACAACGCCAAGAACGACTACCCCGGCCAGCGCCGCGAGATGCACCGCATCACGCTCGACGGCTGCGCGCTCGACGCGGCCTGAGCGCCCCGCGCTCCCTTCACCACACGCGGTGCGCGCCGACACCGCACGTGGTGAAGTCGCGACGGTGGCGCTCCCTTCGAGGTAGAGTGCCTCCCCCCTTATGCCTGCTGCTGCGGCCGAACCCCTCGATGGAACCCTCTACCAGGCGCCGCCGGGCTTCGAAGCCGAGCTCGCCGCAGAACTCGGCGCGGCGGCGTCGCGCGTGACGCCCGACGGGCCGCTGTTCCTCGTCGCCGGCCCGGCGCGCGCGGTCGCGTGGGCGGCGAACACGTGGCTCACCCCCGTGCGCATTCGCTTCTCGTCGGTGGCGGAGGGCGTCGCCGCGGTGCTCGCCCTCGGCGGCCGCGACACGCGCTGGGCCCTCGCGCCCACCGCGCGCTCCGCGCAGGCCGCGCCCATCGCCGCGAAGCTGCCGCCGGTGAACGCCAAGCGCATCGAGTTTCCCGAGCCCGCGCCGAAGCGGCGCCCCGGCGCGTGGAGCCTCGTCGACGAGGGCGTCATCGTGGCGTCGGCGCGGTGCGCGAGCCCCTTCGCCAACGGCGAGCCCCGCTTCGTCGAAGACCACGTGCGCCCGCCGAGCCGCGCCTACCTCAAGCTCTGGGAGGCCTTCACCGTCGCCGGGTGTGTGCCGCGCCCCGGCGACCGCTGCGTCGACCTCGGCAGCAGCCCCGGCGGGTGGACGTGGGCCCTCGAGCGCCTCGGCGCGCGGGTGATCAGCGTCGACAAGGCCCCCATCGACGAGCGCCTCACGCGGCTCACCCGCGTTCGCTACGTGCAAGACAGCGCGTTCGCCATCGACCCGAGCGGGGTGGGGCGCGTCCACTGGCTCGTGTCCGACGTGATCTGTTATCCCGCGCGCATCGTGAAGCTCATCGAACGATGGATCGCCGTGCACCCGAGCGCGGGCTTCGTGATCACCATCAAGTTTCAGGGCGACACCGACATGGCCCCGCTCCGCGACCTCGAGAAGATCGAGGGCGGGCGCCTCGTGCACCTGCACCACAACAAGCACGAGCTCACGTGGCTCCGTACGCCGCCCGCCGAGCCCACGTAGGCGTCGCATCGGATGCAAGCGACACTGGAGACGATGAACGATGAGTGACGAGCGCTTCGACCTCGAGATTTCTCGCGTCATGAAGGCGCCGCGCGCGAAGGTGTGGCGCGCCTTCGCGGACCCCGCGCACCTGGCCCAGTGGTGGTGCCCGCGGCCGTGGGTCACCGCGGTGAAGGCCTTCGAACTTCGCCCCGGCGGCGCCTTTCACACGCACATGACCGGCCCGTTGCCCGACGGCACGCAGGGGGAGAGCGACAACCCCGGGTGCTTCCTCGAGGTCGTGCCCTTGGAGCGCGTCGTCGGCACCTCGGCGCTGCTCGGCGACTGGCGCCCGGCGACCCCGTGGCTCGCCATGACGTCGGTGTTCACCTTCTCCGACGTCGAGGGCGGCACGCTCGTTCACGCGCGGGCGATGCACGCGACGGCCGAGGGCTGCGCGAAGCACAAAGAGATGGGCTTCGAGGCGGGCTGGGGCGTCATGCTCGCGCAGTGGGAGGCCTTCGCCGCGGCGCTCCCCGCGTGAGCTGGCGCGCGGGCTGCCCGTAGCGCACGGCGACGCACACGAACGCGACGCTGAACGCGATCACCGAGAAGCCCGCGAAGCCCACCCACACGGCGCGGGAGCCCTGCATGTGGGCGTTCGACGCGCCCCGCGCGAGGCGCTCGGCCAGCCTGCGCCACGCCGACCCGCCCAGCAGCCCGCACACGATGCCGGAGAGCGCCGGACCGATCACCATGGGGGCCGTCACCTCGACCTCGACGCCGCGGAGATACCGCGCGATGAGGGCGAGGCCGCCCGCGTAGCCCACGTTGACGAGCCAGCCCGCGCCGCCGATCACCGTGAGAAAGAGGTTCGCCGCGCGCCAGAGCGGGCGACGTCGTCGTCGTTGTCGATCGCGAAGGTCACGCTCACGCGCCTCATCCCGCGAAGCACCGTAAACGAAGCGCCCTGCGCGGAGCCGGCGAGCGCGCGGAGCTCGGTGTCGATGTTCCCCACGGCGGGGAGGAGGCAGGCAACGCGCGCCCTGCGTCAAGCGCGGCGCCAAAAGACTTGCGCGGGGGCAACACCTGATCGTATGTTCAGCTATCGGATTCGCAGAGGGAGCGATCATGAACACGGCGCACGACATGACGGCGGTGGCCCGCAAGCTCGACGGGGTAATGCTCATCTTCCAGCGCTACGAAGACCTGTGGATGATCGACCGGGTCTCCGAGCCCGCCAACGAGCGCGGCGACGAGGAGTATTTCGACATCCCCGACGGGCTGTTCTCGTACGAGGCGAGCGAGCGCGAGTGCGCGTGCGAGGCCTTCGACGGCGGCACGGCGGTCACGCGCGCCGAGCTGTCGGGGCTCACCGAGCTCGAGCGCAAGCGCTACCACGCGCGGCAGCTCCGCAAGCTGGGTCTGCCCGAGCGCGGCACCGGGGCGCGGCTCCTCTGGTCGATGATCTCCGACTTCGAACGCTTCGCCCCCTGAACGGTCGCGCGCGCGCCGCGAGAAGGTTGTTCCCGCGGCCTGCGATGTACTAGCGTCCGCGCGATTCCAATGGTGCGCAGGTCGCTCGGTTCGGTGGGGGTCGCGTGCGCGCTGGTGGCGGCGGCGTTTCCGCGCGTGTCGCAGGCGCAGTCGAGCACGCCGCGGGTCACCGTGGGGCCCTTCACGGGCGAGCGCGCGGCGGCGACGCGCAGCCTCGTGTCGGGCGTGCTGGCCAACCACACGGGCGAGATCGAGCTGCGCTCGCAGAACGAGTACACCAGCACCGCGTCGCGCCTCGGCGCGGGCGACCGCATCGACGAGGCCACCGTGTCGACGATGGCGCGCGCCCTCGGCGTCGACCAGGTGGTCATCGGCAGCCTCGAGCGGCTGCCCGACGGGTACAAGCTCCGGCTCCGCGTGCTGCGCGGTCGCGACGGTCGCCCGGCGGCCTCGGCCTCGTGGGAGTTTCAGCGCTTCGAAGAGCTCAACGCCTTCTCCAACGAGATCTGGGAGCAGCTTCGGGGCGCGTTTCAGGCCGACCCCGCGCGGCGCGCGCAGCCCGCGGGCGCGAGCGAGCGCCCCGGCGAAACGCCCCTCGCGCACACCGAGCCCACCGCAGCGCCCGAGGCGCCCGCGCCCGTTGCGAGCGAGGCGGCGACGCCGGGCCTCGGGTGGCTGTGGTTCTCCGCGGGCGGCGGGCTCTCGGGCCGACGCTGGCGCATCCCCATTCTCAGCGAGACCACGCAGCGCGGCTACGAGAACAACGCCTTCGGCGAGCTGCGCGCCAACGTGGCGGCCTACTACCGGCTCAACCATCGCAGGCTGGGCATCGGCGTCGAGAGCACCATCGGGTTCCCACTGGGACTGTCGTCCCAGGGGCGCGGCCCCGACGGTCGCGTGGTGCCCATCGCCACGTCGGCGCTCGAGTTTCAGTTCGGCGCCTCGCTCGCGGTGCGCCCCACCAGCGGCGGCATGTTTCGCGTGTTTGCGGGCATGATCTACCACCAGTTTTCGCTCGACACGTCGCGCCTCTCGCCCGAGATGCGCCTCGCCCCGGTGGCCTACGTGGGCCTGCGCCTCGCGGGCGAAGGCACGCTGCCGGTGTATGCCTCGCCGGGGTGGGAGTTCGGGGTCATCTTCGGCGGCGAGCTGCGCCTCGCGGCCATCGGGTCGGAGATGAAAGAGGCCTTCGGCACCAACCCCGACACCACCCTCGGCTTCGGCGCCACCTTCGGCCTCGGCCTCCGTATGGACCGCGCGGCGCCCGGTCTGGGGCTGCGCGCCACCGCCGAGTTTCTGCGCTACGCGACCGACTTCGCGGGCGCCGCCCGCATCGGCACGCCGGGCGAGTCCGTCGACGACTACACCCGCTTTCTGCTCACGGTGGTGTACGCCCTCGGCACCGAGCGCGTGGCGCCGCGCAGCGCCGCGGCCGACCCGTCGGGGCCGCCGCCGAGCGAAGAGGCCGGCGGCGGGTCGAGCGCAGCGCCGCCCCCATCGGGCGACCCCTTCGGCGGGCGCTGAGGGTAATGCTCCGTCTAGCCAGCGCGGCGCGGCGCGGGTATAGCTCTCGCCCGCCATGAAACCGCAGACATCGGACGAGATTCGGGCCACGTTTCTGAACTTCTTTCGCGAGCGCGACCATGAGGTTGTGGCGAGCGCCGGCGTGGCTCCGCGCAACGACCCGACGCTGCTCTTCACCAACGCCGGCATGGTGCAGTTCAAAGACGTGTTTCTGGGTGAAGACAAGCGCGCGTACCGCCGCGCCGCGTCGAGCCAGAAGTGCATTCGCATGTCGGGCAAGCACAACGACCTCGAGAACGTGGGCCACACGCGGCGGCACCACACCTTCTTCGAGATGCTCGGCAACTTCTCCTTCGGCGACTACTTCAAGCGCGAGGCCATCACCTTCGCGTGGGAGCTGCTCACGAAGGTGTACGGCATCCCCGACGAGCGCCTGGTGATCACCGTGTTCGGCGGCGAGAAGGGCCTCGCGGCCGATGATGAAGCGCGCGCCCTGTGGCGCGAGGTCACGGGCTTCGGCGACGAGCGCATCATCGGCATGGGGGCCAAAGACAACTTCTGGTCCATGGGCGACACGGGGCCCTGCGGGCCGTGCACCGAGATCCATTACTTCATGGGCGACGCCACGCCCGACCTCGCGCGCTTCGATCAGGAGCCCGACGCCAACGGCACGGGCTGGGTCGAAATCTGGAACCTGGTCTTCATGCAGTTCAACCGCGCAGAGAAGAACGGGCCGCTGGCCCCGCTGCCGGCTCCCTGCGTCGATACGGGCATGGGCCTCGAGCGCATCACCGCGGTGCTCCAGGGCAAGACCACCAACTACGACACCGACCTCTTGCGCCCCTACGTCGAGCGCGCGGCCGAGCTCGCGGGCGGCGAGTACAAGGGCACCGACGGCGAGTTCGACGTGGCCTGTCGGGTCATCGCCGACCACGCGCGCAT
>CAISKJ010001250.1 GCA_903885885.1 uncultured delta proteobacterium | reverse complement strand
CGCCGCGCGTGCCGAGCGGCTTCTTGCCCGCGATGGACGAGGGCGCCTTCGTGCTCGACTACTTTCGCCCCGCGGGCACCTCGCTGCGCGAGACCGAGGCCACCGCGCGCGCCCTCGAGCGCGTGCTGCGCGCGACGCCCGAGGTGGTGTCGTACGCGCGTCGCACCGGCGCCGAGCTGGGCCCCGCGACGGCCACCACGGGCAACACGGGCGACATCATGGTGCGCCTGCGCGCGCGCCGCGGGCGCTCGACCGACGCGGTGATCGACGACGTGCGGCGCCGCGTGACCGAGGAGGTGCCCGAGGCGCGCACCGAGTTTATTCAAGTGCTTCAAGATGTGCTCAATGACCTGTCGGGCGCGCCGAGCCCCGTCGAGGTGAAGCTCTTCGGCGAAGACCCCGCCGTGCTCGCGCGCCTCTCCGAAGAGGTGATGCACCGCCTCGAACACGTCGAGGGCCTCGAAGACCTCTACGGCGGCGTCGAAGACCCTCTGCGCAGTGACGTCTTCGCGGTCGACCGGGGCGCCGCCGCGAGGCTCCACCGCGCGCCGCAAGACGTGCTCGACGACCTCACGCTCGGCGTCACCGGCGAGGTGGTGGGCGCGCTCCGCCACGTTGATCGTCTGGTGCCCGTGCGCGTGCGCTACCCCGATGCGCTGCGCTACGCGCCCGACCGCCTGCTGGCCTCGCCGCTCGCGGTGGAGGGTGTCGCCGGCGGCGTGGCGATCGGCGCGGTGGCCACGTTGCAGCACACGCTCGTGCCCGGCGAGGTGTTTCACGAAGACCTGCAGCCCGTGGTCACGGTGACGGCCGACCTCGGCGAGCGCGACCTCGGCAGCGTAGACCGCGATGTGCGCCGCGCCCTCGCGGGGATGCGCGCGCCGCCCGGCTATCGCATCGAGCTCGGCGGGCAGCAGGCGTCGCAGCGCGAGGCCTTCGCCAACCTCGCCGCGGTGGCCGTGGGCGGTGTGCTCCTCACGCTGCTCGTGCTCACGCTGCAGTTTCGCAAGGTGCGCCCGTCGCTGGCGGTGCTGGCGACGACGCCCTTCGCCATCGCGGGCGCGCTCGTTACGCTGTGGGCCACGCACACGCCGCTCAACGTGTCGTCGCTCATGGGCTTTGTGCTACTCGAGGGCCTCGAGGTGAAGTCGGGGATTCTCCTCCTCGAAGTGGCCCAGGAGCACGAGGCGCGCGGCATGAGCGCGGTGAGCGCCGTGGTCGAGGCGGGGCGGCGGCGCATCCGTCCCATCATGCTCACGACGACGGCCACGCTCTTCGGGGTGCTCCCGCTCGCGCTGGGCATCGGCGCGGGCACCGACGTGCTGCGGCCGCTCGCTCTGGCCGTGCTCGGGGGCATCGCGCTGTCGAAGTTTCTCAACCTCGTGGCGCTCCCCTCGCTCGCGGTGACCTTCGGGCTGGGCGGTGAACCCGCGCCCGCGGCGCACGCGTCGACGGCGATGTCCGAAGGGTGATATCGCTCCCGGTGAGCCCGGCGCAAAGGTCGCCCTGGCGCTCTCGGCGTGGCGGGCCGACCAGGCTCTCGCCCTTCGTGTTCGATCCCGATCGCCTCGTCTGGACCTCCCGTGAAGAGGTCGCCTCCGCGCTCCTCTCGGCCATCGACGATGGCCCCGAGCGCTCCACCACCGCGCTCGACCTCTGCGCCGACGTCGCGCCCCCGACGGCCGCCGCGGCGCTCCTCGCGATCGCCCGCGCGCGCGATCGCCCCTGCTGGGCGCGCGTGTACGCCCTGCGCGCGCACGCCGCCACGGGCGCCAGCGTGCCCGACGACGTGTGCGACGCGCTCTTCGCCGAGTGGTTCTTCTCCCGCGCGGCGCCGCGCAGCCACAGCCTCGACGCGCGGGGTTCGTTCGAACTCCGCGACCTCCTCGGCGCGGTGACGACTGCCGCCCACGAGCGCGTGGCGATGCGCTGGCTCGCGATGACGAGCGCCGACGAGCGCGCCGCGGCGCTCCTCGAGAGCGCGTGCACGTACGGCGATCCGGCGCCGGTGACCACCGCGTGGCTCGGTGACGCGTGGCTCGCGAGCGAGGGCGCAGGCGTCTCCGACGAGAACAACCGCAGGGTGGCGACCATGGTGTTTCCGACGCGCCCCGAGGCGCTCGCCGTGATGCTCCGACACTGGACCGATCGGGGCCACGAGAGCGAGGCCTTCTACGCCGACCTCGCGCGCGTGCCAGGACTGGTGTCACTCCTCGGTGAGGGCGCAGGGTACTACTACGCGGCGTGCTCGCTGCGGCTCCCCATCGAGGGAATGGTGCGCGTGCTGGGAGCGCGGGCTGGCGGCGTTGCCCACGGCGGGCGATCACCGCGCGCTCTTCGCACACGCGCTCGCGACGGACCGCGGGCGCTGCGGCGACGACGACCTCGACGCGCCCGCGCAGGAGCAGGCCGCGCTCGCGCTGGCGGCGGTGGGCGGCGCGGAGGCGATGACGGCGCTCCTGCGAAGCGCGTTCGGCGCGCTTTCCGATGCGGCGCGATCGGCGATCAAGGCGGGCCTGCGCGTGGGCGCCCTCGAAGCGAGCGAGGGCGCCTCGTGGGCGCGCGAGGAGCGCGCGAGACGCGTCGCAGAGGTCGAGGGATGGCGGGTGACGCGCTGGTCGCCGCTCCGCGCGACGCGGCTGTGTCGCTTCGGCGCGTGAGGCGGAGGGGCCGATGCCGATCGACGCTGAGTTCGCGCATCGCCGAGCTCACGCTCCGCTTCGCGCTGGCGCCTCCCGAGGCGCTCTCGTGGT
>CAISKJ010001249.1 GCA_903885885.1 uncultured delta proteobacterium | reverse complement strand
CGCCGCCCGCGTGGTCGAGGCTCACCGACACCTGGCGCGCGCGGTCGTCGGTGACGCCGTCGAAGGACTCGCAGGCGTTCTTGAGAACGTTCAAGAGCAGCTGCATGAGCCGCGTCGCGTCGCCCGCGACGCGGGGCGTGGCCGGGTCGACGCGGCGGACGACGCGCACGTTGCGGTTCTCGAACGCGTTGAGCAGCACCACGAGGGCGTCTTCGAGCACGCGCCGGAGGTCTACGCGCTCGCGCGCGCCGCTCGATCCGCGCACCACGCTGCGCTGCAGCATGATGATCTGTCGAATGTGGGTCACCGTGGTGGCGAAGAGCGACACCGAGGAGGTCCAGTCCTGGTGCCGCGCGTCGAGGGATTTCTCCATCGCGCGCATCATGTCGATCACCGCGCGGGCGCGGCCGGGGAACGCCAGCGCGAGCGCGTCTTCCTTCACTTCGAAGAGGCCGCGCAGGCGCGCGAGGCTCTGCTGCTCGGGCCACACCCCGTCGGTGACGAGGCGCCCCACGCGCGTGCCCATGGCGGTCACCGCGTTGCCGATGTCGTGCAGAATGGTGCCGATGATCTCGATCTTGCCCCGCTGCAGGGCGTCGCGCTCGATGGCCACGCGGAGCTCCTCCTCCGCGGCGACGACCGCCGACAGGTCGCGGAAGGCGGCCATGTACTCGTCGTCGTCGAGCTTGATGAGCGACACGGCGAGGTGGGTGACGCCGCCCGCCCGCGGCGGGAGCTTCACGCGGAGGTCTTCGAAGACAGGCCCCGCGGGGGCCGTAAACTGCGCCGCGCGGCCGCGGATCGCGGGCTCGAGCGCGTCGAAGACCGCGAAGAGGTTCGACAGGTCGGCGCTGGCGGCGGCCTCCATCAAGAGCCGCGCGCCCAGCGCGTTGAGCAGCCGGATGGTGCCGTCGGCGCCAACCTCCGCGATGCCCACGGGGCAGTTGTAGAGGAAGCGCAGCAGGCGCTCCTGCTCGGTGAGCCTAGCGTCCACGACGCTCCACGAGGAGCCACCGGGGGCCGCCGTCACGCTTGATCATGCGCAGGCGCACCGGGGTGGGCGCGAGGCGATACGTGAACACGTAGTCGATCGTCTCATCGAGGTCGCCGGCCTGCTCGTACCGATGCGCCACCATGAAGTTGTTGGTGCACGGCGCCACCTGCGTGAAGAAGGTCTTGCCCAGCACGGACTCGGACGACAGACCCGAGAGCTGCGACTCCCAGCGGTTGTAGAGCGTCACCGCCGCGGTCGCGTCCATGCGCACGACGCCGAAGGGCGCGTCTTGAAGAGCATCGTCGGAGGCCGCGGCGAGGGCGGCGGGGAGGTCGGCGGCGTGGAATTCGAGGCTCATCGAAGCACTGGAGACCTTTCTTCTTCTGTCATGCGGCGGCACCGTGAGTAGGTGCCGTTGCAGCGCCTTCGAGGCAATCAAACACGCCCCCTTGGGGGCCTTGGTAGCCGATTCGCAGGTTGCTTCAACCCTGACGAATCGTGGCGGGCTTCGCGTCGGCGATCGCCGTCACCACCTCGACGAGGCGCGCGAGGTCGATGGGCTTGGCGAGGTGGCTGTCCATCCCGGCCTCGAGGTAGCCCGCGACCTGATGGGCCATCGCGTTGGCCGAGAGCGCCACAATGGGCGTGCGCGCGTTGCCCCGCTTGACCTCGCGCGCGCGAATGGCCCGCGTGGCCGCGACGCCGTCCATCGTCGGCATCTGGATGTCCATGAGCACGAGGTCCCAGGGCTCGCGCTCCCACGCCTCGAGCACGGCGGCGCCATCGCCGACGAGCACGGGCACGACGCCGACGTGGTGCAGGAGGGTCTTCAAGACGAGCTGGTTGACGCGGTTGTCCTCCGCGGCGAGCACCTTCAACGGCCGCTTGAGCGCGTGCCGCGGCGGCGCCGCGAGGAGCGCCGGCGAGCGGGCCTCGGCCACGCGCGGGAGCGGCAGCGACACGCGGAAGCGCGACCCCTCGCCGACGCGGCTCTCGACGGTGATGTCGCCCCCCATGAGCGTCGCGAGCTCGCGACAGATCGAGAGGCCGAGGCCCGTGCCTCCGTAGCGCCGCGTGGTCGACGCGTCGGCCTGCGTGAACTTGGTGAACAGCGTCGGGAGCTTGTCGGCCGCGATGCCCGGGCCCGTGTCGCTCACCTCGACGACGAGCGCGCCCTCGTGCGTCGTCGCGCGCACCCGGATCTCGCCGTGGTCGGTGAACTTCACCGCGTTGGAGAGAAGGTTGTAGAGAATCTGCCGCACGCGCGTCGGGTCGCCGCGGTACACGCCGCCGGCCGCGGAGGTGTCGAGCGAGAAGGAGAGTCCCTTCTTGTTGGCGAGCGCGGTGAACGCCTGGTGGGCGCCCCGCAGCACGTCGCCGAGGTCGAACTCGATCTCCTCGAGCTGGAGGCGCCCGGCCTCGATCTTCGACAGGTCGAGCACGTCGTTGAGCACCGCGAGCAGCGTGACGGCCGACTCGCGAATCACGTCGAGGCGCTCGTGCTGCGCGGGCGACATCTCGTCGGCCGACATCGCCTGCGCCATGCCGAGCACGCCGTTGAGGGGCGTGCGAATCTCGTGGCTCATCGTGGCGAGGAACGCGCTCTTGGCCTCGCTCGCCGCTTCGGCGGCGTCGCGCGCGCGCGCGAGGTCGTCTTTGAGGGCCTGCAACAGGATGCGCTGGCGGGTCACGTAGAACGCCGCCGGGAGCGCCACCACGAGGGTGATCACCACCGTGTTGATGGGTGTGTACGCGACGCTGCCGATGCCGATCAGCGAGCTCACGAAGTAGTCGACCGCCACCGCGGCGCAGAGCACCACGACGACCAGCGCCGCCATGCGTCGGATCGTGAGCGAAGCCGTCGGGGAGAGGCGAAGCACCACCGCAGCGCTACGGTCGTCGGTTTTTTGTGTGCAGGAAAGGGGTTTACCCAAATCGTGCGCACATTTTCTACCTGCTCACCCGCTCAGAGCGAGGGAGCGTCGAGGTTTACCCGCGAGAAGCGCCGACGCGCGATGGGGCTCCGTCGACAGTGCTACGGAGCCGTCGCGCCCGCGTCGCACACGCTCAGCCGGCTCCACAGGCTGAGCGGCGGACGCGAATGGCCCCACGGCACCTGCCCCATCTGCGGCGCGTCGCGCGCCACGCAGCTGCGGGCGATGAGCGGACCGCGCCCGAGCACCGACTCCGCGGTGACCCCTGCGGGGAGCTGCGGCAGCGCGAGGTCGCTCCACGGGGCCGCGTCGAGCGAGAAGCCGCGCCAGCGCACGGTTCCATCGACGGAGCGCACTTCGAAGTAGGCCCGGCTCCACGTGCCCGTGTCAGCGGTGAACGCGAACGCGCGGGACGCCGTCGGGCGCGTGGCGAGGCGCT
>CAISKJ010001248.1 GCA_903885885.1 uncultured delta proteobacterium | reverse complement strand
GACACGCGCACGGCCCCTTCTCCCGAGAGCTACGCCACCCTGAGCGAGGCCGACCTCGCCTCGTGGATCGACCACCCCGACGCGCGCCTCCCCGCGGCCCGCGCCCTCGCCCGCCGCGACGCCTCGAAGCACGAGGCCGCCATCGGGCGCGCCCTGCGCATGCTCCCCGGTCCGCAGGCCTCGCTGCTCGCGGCCGACCTCGTGCGCGGCGGCGACGCGCTCGGCGACGTGTGGGTCGAGCTGCTCGCGTCCAAGCGTCGCCCCGTGGCGGCGCTCGCGGTGGCGGGCGCCGGCGTGCTCAAGCTGCGCCGCGCCCTCACGCCCCTGGTCCAGCGCGCGCTGGCGCCCGACAACCCCGATTGGAAGCTCGCGGCGTGGGCCGCGGGCGAGTTCGGCGTGGCCGCGGTGCGCGCGCTGGCCCGCACCGACACGGCCCAGCCCGAGCGCCTCGCGTGGGTGCTGGGGCACGCGGTCCGTTGCGGCGCGGCCAAAGAGCTCGAGCGCGCCCGCCCCGAGGGCACGAAGGTGTTCCAAGACGCCGCCATCCGCGCGCTCTCCCTTCAAGACGACGTGCGCGCGTGGTACGACGCGCTGCGACGCGGTGAGGGCGAGCTCGAGCGGCTCGTTCAGCCCCTGGTTACAAGGGCACAAGGTACCGACGACGGAGCGCCCGCTGGTTCTCCGCATGACTCAACGGGTTCAGCGTGATGTCCTTCGTAGACATCGCGGTGACGCTTCACTAGGATCGTCAATTCGTTCCATGCGCCTGGGCATCTTCAGCGACGTACACGCCAACGTAGAAGCACTTTCGGCCGTCACCGAGGCGCTGAGCCGTGAGGCGCCCGATGTTTTGTACTGCCTCGGCGACGTGGTGGGCTACGGGGCCTCGCCCAACGAGTGCGCCGACATCGTGCGCACGACGGCGAAGGCGACCATTCTCGGCAACCACGACGCCGCCGTCGCGGGCCGAATGGACTACAGCTACTACTACGAGGCCGCGCGCCGCGCGCTCGACCTGCACGCCACCACGCTCACCGAAGAGAACATGGTGTGGCTCCGCGGGCTGCCGTACATGCACCGCGTCGAGGGCACCGAGGTGCACCTCTGCCACGGCTCGCCGGTGCGCCTCGAAGACTTCGAGTACATCTTCGCGCCCGAGCAGGCGCGCGAGTGCCTGCCCTTCTACGACGAGCTGGGTCACCTCACGCTCATCGGCCACTCGCACCTGTGCAAGGTCTTCGAGCTCACGCCCACCGAGGTGGTCGAGCTCCACGGCCCGCCGCGCAGCTTCGAGCTCCGCGAAGACCGCAAGTACATCATCTCGGTGGGCAGCGTGGGCCAGCCGCGCGACTACGACAACCGCGCCAGCTACGTCGTGTACGACACCGACACGCGCGAGTTCCACTTTCGCCGCGTCGAGTACGACATCGAATCGGCCGCGCAGAAGATCTTCGACGCCCGCCTCGAGCGCAACTTCGGTCACCGCCTCTTCATCGGCGTGTAGGCTTGCGCGCGTCTTCGGGCCCGTCGAGCGGCGGGTCTTGCATCGCGCCGAGCCCGACCAACCTCGCCTCTGTCCCCTCCCAGACCCGCAGGGCTTCGTCGGTGCCCACACAGGTCACGTAGCGCACGTTCGCACCGAGCACGGCGCGTACGTCGTCGGAGCCCGTGACACCGCTCACGACCACGTTGCGGAGCCCCGGCGTCGCCTCGATCGTGGGCCCCTCGAAGGCCGCCACGGCGTGTGTAGCACCGCGCCGAAACCACGACGCGCGCGCCGCCATGACGCCCTGCCACTGCATCACCGCGGCCGCCTCGCCGACGTCGATACGACCGCGCGGTAGGGTCGTCTCCACCGTCGCGAGCGCAGCATGGAGCGCGCGCGCGAAGGCGATCGCATCGCCGCGCACGAACACCACCTGCGGCGACAGGCACCCGCGCTGATCGTAGAGGGACACATCGAGCGCGACCGCGCGCGCGGCCTCGTCGCAGGCGTCGCGCACGTACGCCACGCCGAAGCCGTGCCCTCGCGCCTCGAGCGAAACACCTTGCGGCAAAGCGTCTGCGAGCGTCGCGAGGGTCTCGTCGGCGCCGTACGCGATCACGTGGTCGACCGCATCGGGCACCGCGTCGACGCACACGATCTCCTCCCGCGCGAAGGCGCGCACGGTCGCCTCGACGAGCGCGCGCTGACGGCGCGAAGCCCGCACCGCGACGCGCTCGGCGCCCGCGAGCCACGGCAGCGCGATCGCCCGCAACGGAGCCGTCGCGACGGTCGCGGCGAGCACGACGGCCACGCGCCGCCCCGCCTGCGCGTCGCACGCGAGCGCCTCGACGGCCTCTCGCGAATAGCGCGCGGTGGCGAGCGCGAACACCCGCTCGACCATCGGCGCCGACAGCGCGCACTCGGCGACGGAAGCGCCTCGAACGTCGCTCCCCGCGGCGCACATCGGGTCGCCCAACGCCGCGGCCGCACG
>CAISKJ010001247.1 GCA_903885885.1 uncultured delta proteobacterium | reverse complement strand
GACCGGGTTGAGAGCGGAACCAACGACGCTGGCGTCGTTTCTCAACCCGGTCTAGCTGTCCGGGTTAGGGCGTAACCGGTGAGGCTACCGATGCCCCATGTGGGATGGTGACGCGACCGGCGCCTCCCCGCGGTGACCTTCGATCTTCACGCTCCCGTCGAGAGGGCTTCTCTCGCAGCGCACAGTTCGCAGGGCTTCGACACCCGTCACCCGTGGATCACCGATGACCGCCAAGATCGACACGATGGTGCAGAGCGCCGCCCCGGTGCTGCTCCCGCTCCCCAGAGGAGGTCCCACGCCCGCGGCCGCCGCGGCCCCGACGCGCGAGCTCGACCGGGAGAAGAAGCGCATCGAGCACGAGGCCCGCGTCACCCGCTGGAAGGCCATCGAAGAGGCGGGGGGCATTCTTTCTTGGGTGCAGGCCGAGTTCGCCGCGAAGAACCTCTCGCTCGAGCTCCTCGATCCGACATCGATGTCGGGCAAGGAGCGCGAGCACTACAAAGAGCAGAAGAAGGCCGAGGCCGTCGAGCGCCGCGCGCTGCTCCGCCTCGCGTGGCAGGCCTGGCAGGCGACGCACATCACCCACCTCGGCACGTCGGTGCACTGGGATGAAGACCGCTCGCCCGATCGCTTCGATGTCGACAATCGCGAGGCGCGCCTCGAGGCCAATCACACCGCGAAGCTCGAGACCCCCGACGACCTCGCGAAGGCCCTCGGGGTGAGCATCCCGCGCCTCCGCTGGATGACCTTTCACCGCGACGTCGACACGGGCACCCACTATCGCCGCTGGCAGATCCCCAAGCGCGACGGCACGCATCGCACCATTACCGCCCCCAAGCGCGACCTCAAGACCGCCCAGCGCTGGGTGCTCCGCAACATCGCAGAGAAGCTCCCGGTGCACGGCGCCGCCCACGGGTTTCTCGCCGCGCGCTCCATCGTGTCGAACGCGAAGGTGCACGCGGGCGCCCACGTGCTCCTCAAGGTAGACGTCAAAGACTTCTTTCCTACCGTGACCTGGCGCAGGGTGAAGGGCCTCTACCGCAAGGCGGGATACCCCGAGCAGGTGGCCACGCTCCTCGCGCTGCTCGCCACCGAGTCGCCCCGCGAGGTCGTTCAGTTTCGCGGAAAGACCTTGTACGTAGCCTCCGGGCCCCGCGCGCTGCCGCAGGGCGCGCCCACCTCTCCCGCCATCACCAACGCCCTCTGCCTCCGCATGGACCGTCGCCTCTCGGGCCTCGCGCGCGTCTTCGGGTTTCGGTACACCCGCTACGCCGACGACCTCACCTTCTCGTGGCGCCCCCCCGCCGCGGTGGTCGAGGGCACGCACCCGAAGGCCGCCGTCGGGGCCATGCTCCGCGGCATCGGGCAGATTCTCCGCGCCGAGGGCTTCGCGCTCCATCCGACCAAGACCGAGGTGCTCCGTCGGGGCAACCGGCAAGAGGTCACCGGCCTCGTGGTGAACGAGGCCCCCGACGGCGTGCCCGACGCGCGCGTGCCCCGCGAGGTGCGCAGGCGCCTCCGCGCGGCCGTGCACAACCGCGAGCAGGGCAAAGCCGGCAAAGAGGGCGAGACGCTCGCGCAGCTCTCGGGCATGGCCGCCTTCGTACACATGACCGACGCCCCCCGCGGGCGCGCGCTGCTCGATCGCATCGCGAAGCTCTCCAAAGCCTGAAGCACCCCTTCTCTCGGCACTCGCTTCAACAACCCGACCGCGGCGATACGTTCTGCACGGTGGGGGTTGTCAGTTTCCTGACACCCATCGCAACACACTCTGGAATAGACTCCGCGCGCACGGTGCCCGCGCGTGGCACCCGGTCTGCTACGGGCAGACCGCACCGGTGTCTTCGCGGCCGCGCAGGCGTCTTCGAAGAGGTTCGCGCTGTCTGTCACCACATTCGCGGCGCGTGCCGCGAGGAGCAATCGAATGAAGGTCCGTCCCAGCGCAGGCTGGCTCTGGATGGTTGGGGCGATGTTCGCCATGGCGGGCCCCGCGACGCCAGGGTGCGCCACCGAGCGCGACCCCATCAACCGGGTTCAGCCCAACTATCTCCGCAAGTCCGATGTGATCCCCTCGCAGTATGCGGCCATCGTGCGCGCGCCGGCGAACCCGCGCGACCGCTCGCGCCCGCCGACCCTGTCGCAAGAGGTGATTCGCGCCGAGGCGCAGTGGTACCACCAGATCACGGTGCTCGATAAGCCCGCCACCACGGGGGCCGCGGGCGTCACGTCGTACACCCAGGTCGAGCGCATCTACTGGGAGGTGACCGAGAACCTCCTCATCGCGCGCCAGGGCTACGAGCGATTGCAAGACGCGCAGAACGCCGCGAGCACGGGCCAGGGCACGCGGCAGGGCGAGATCATCGCGGCCTACGCCATCGACTCGCACTTCGACATTCGCAACGACTACAACGCCACCACCGGCGAGCCCCTCAACGTCGTGGTCGAGAACACCACCGACCGCCCGTGGTTTCTGCGCGAGTACATGCACGTCGACTGGTCGCGCAACCTCGTCGGCTCGTTCACGCCCATCACGGGCGTGGCGTGGGGCTCGATGCAGGCCGAGGCGCAGGCGTACATCAACACGCCCGACGACCCCAACCGCCCCGTGTTCGACTACGGCACCCTCAACGGTCAGGCCAACGCGCTCACGTACTTCGACGTCACCAACCGCATGATCCTGCACCCCGAGACGGTGCGCCTCGAGGGCGCGGGCTCGGTGCCGGCGTGCCTCCTCTACGATCGCATCACCGAGTCGTGCGAGCCCGCCGACGTGCTCCTGCGCGTGTCGTTTCGCCGCGTCGACCCGTCGCGCGACTACGCCCCCATGGCCCTCGACGGCCACCGCATGGAGCGCTTCGGCTTCTTCGAAGACGCGCGCAACGGCTTCAACGCCCGCACGGGCACGCCGGGGCAGGTCGAGCGGCGCCACTACGCCAACCGGCACAACCTCTGGCAGCAGCACCACGTGAGCGCCCCCGCCGGCGCGCTCGACCACAAGGCGGGCGACCCCGCGTGCGCGAGCGACCTCGAGTGCCTCGGCGTGTCGGGGACCGCGAAGTGCGACCTCGCGCCGGGGCCCAACCGCGGCACCTGCGGCGAGGTCTACGTGCGCTGCGCGCCCAGCTCGCGCGCCGGCGACGAGGCCTCGCGCGCCCGCGAGGCCGACGGGCTCTGCGAGGCGCTGCCGGGCATGGGCGCGGGCTCCGGCGCGCGCTGCGACCTCGACGTGGCCTCCACGCGCGGCG
>CAISKJ010001246.1 GCA_903885885.1 uncultured delta proteobacterium | reverse complement strand
GGGCCACGCCGAGGGCGCCACGCGCGCGGGCGACACCTCGTGCGCGTAGACGATCACCGTGTCGGGCGGCGCGGCGCCGAAGGTGAGCCGCAGCGGGCGGCGCGCCGGCGTGAGGCCGACGCAGTGGGGCACCACGCGCTCGATGGGGTGCGTGCTCGCGGCGCAGCCCTCGATGGCCTCGCCGATCTCGGCGCCGAAGAGGGCGCGCGCGTCGAGGCCGAGGAGCTCGCCGCGGCGGCCGCCGGTGAGCTGGTCGCCCGCGTCGTTGAGGTCGACGAGGGCGTACGCGCCGCGCGAACCGCGCAGGAGCACGAAGGTCGCGAGGGGCCCCGCCGCGAAGAGCGACCGGGCCCGCGCCTCGCTCTCGCGCAGGGCCCGCGCGCGCGCGTCGGCGGACTCGCGGGCGGCCTCGGCCTCGACCTTGGAGCGTTGCAGCGCGGCCTCGTAGGCCTCGCGTCCGCGGACCATCATCGCAGCAACCTCCAGTACGATGCGACCTTCGCGCTCGCACGCGCAGACGCTCACCAGGAGCGGCACGTCGGAGCCGTCGACCGCGCGGAAGCGCAGCAGCGCCGGGTCGAGGTGGCCCTGCTGCACGATCAGCGGACGGAGCTGGCTTTCGAAGAACAGCGCGCTCGCGGGGCTCATGAGCCAGGCGAGCTGCCAGCGCAGCACGAGCGCCACGTCGTAGCCGAGCCAGCGGGCGAAGCGCTCGTTGGCGTGCTCGATCACGCCGTCGGCGTCGCACACGAGCAGCCCGCACGCGGCGGTCTCCCAGCGCCCGCGCGCGGGGTCGTCGCCCGCCGGGTCGTTGGGGAGGGCGTCAAGCATCGGTGCGCGTCCCGCCGCGGGGCGCGGCGTCGAGGTAGGCGCGGAGCACGGCGATGGTCTCGGCGGGGTGCGTCATGTGCGGGCAGTGCCCCGTCGCGCGCAGCGTGCGGAGCTCGCTCTGGGGCATGTTGGCGTGGAGCCAGCGGCCCACCGCGGCGGGCGCGATGGCGTCGCTCGCGCACTGCATGATGAGCGACGGGACGGCCACCGCGCCCACGTCGGCGCGGTTGTCGCCGTAGAACGTGGCGCGGGCGAAGGCGCGGGCGACCCTCGGGTCGATGGAGCAGAACGAGTCGCGGAGCTCGCGCGTGCGCTCGGGCTGATCGGGGTTGCCCATGATCGTGGGCGCGAGCGCGTCGGCCCACCCGACGAGGTTGGCGTCCATGAGGGCGAGGAGCTCGTCGAGGTCGCGGCGTTCGAAGCCGCCGAAGTAGTCGGGCGGGTGGTTGAGGTAGCAGGGCGACGGCGCCACGAGCACGAGGGCCCCGACGCGCTTCGGCGCGCGCAGCGAGGCGAGCACGGAGATCATCGCGCTCACCGAGTGGCCGACGAGCGTGGCGCCCTCGAGCTCGAGGGCGTCGCACACGTCGGCGAGGTCTTGCGCGTAGCCCTCGAGGGCGCTGTGCCGCGCGGGGTCGAAGGCCGACGGGTCGGCGCCGCCTGCCCCGACGAGGTCGAGGAGCACCACGCGGTGGTCGGCCTCGAAGGCCGGCGCCACGAAGCGCCACATGCGCTGGTCGCACCCGTAGCCGTGCACGAACACGAGGGGGCGCGCGCCGTGGCCGCGCTGCTGCACGTTGTGTCGACTGAGAACCCGTTGAATCATGCGTGGAGGCTCCGTGCGTGAGGCGTTGCGGGGTGCGTGCAGTCAGGGTGCGGGCGGGGCGCCCTCGTGATCGAGGAGGCGCCGCACCGAGCGGGCGAGCTCCTCCACGCGGAAGGGCTTGGCGATGAAGGTCCGGTTCGGGTCGTACGATGCCTCGGTGCGAAAGGCCGTGCCGGGGTAGCCCGTCATAAAGAGGAGCTTCGTGTCGGGGCGCATCGCGCGGAGGCGCGCGGCGAGCTCCTCGCCGCCCATGCGGGGCATCACGACGTCGCTCACCACGAGGTGCACGGGCCGCGGGAGGGCCTCGTACACGCGCAGGGCCTCGACGCCGTCGGACGCAGTGAGCACCTCGTAGCCCGCGGCGCCGAGGGCGCGCGCCGCGAGGTTGCGCACGGCGTCGTCGTCCTCGACCACGAGGATGGTCTCCGATCCCTCGCGGACGGCGCGCGACGCGGCGCCGACGGGCTGCGCGACGTGGCGCGCGCCCTCGATGCGCGGGAGGTACAGCTCGAAGGTGCTGCCCGTGCCCACCTCGCTGAGCACGCGCAGGTGCCCCTCGCTCTGCTTCACGATGCCGTACACCGACGAGAGCCCGAGGCCCGTGCCCTTGCCCTCGGCCTTCGTGGTGAAGAAGGGGTCGAAGATGAGCGGCAGGGTCTTCGCGTCGATGCCGCTGCCGTTGTCGCGCACCGCGAGGCGCACGTAGGCGTTGGGCTGCAACCCCAGGGCGCGGGCCCCTTCGGGGTCGTCGTCGGCGTTGACCGTGATGAGCTCGATGCGGCCGCCGCCGGGCATCGCGTCGCGGGCGTTGACGGCCAGGTTCATGATCACCTGCTCGATCTGGCCGGCGTCGGCGAGCACGGGGCGCAGGTCGTCGGCGAGGCGGAGCACGAGCTCGATGTCTTCGCCGATGATGCGCCGCAGGAGGCGCTCGACCTCGCGGGCGACCTCGTTCAAATCGAGGGGCACGCGCTGCATGAACTGCTTGCGGCCGAAGGCGAGGAGCTGCCGCGTGAGGGCGGCCGAGCGCTCGGCGGCCTTGTGGGCCACGTCGAGGTCGCCGCGAATGGGGTCCTCGTCGTCGAGCTGCATGAGCGCGAGGTCGACGTAGCCCTGAATCACCGACAAGAGGTTGTTGAAGTCGTGCGCGATGCCGCCGGCGAGCACGCCGACGGACTCCATCTTCTGCGTTTGAAAGAGCTCGGCCTGCAGCCTCTGGCGCTCGACCTCGGCGTGGCGTCGGCCGGTCATGTCGCGGAACATCCCGAGGAGGCACCTACGGCCGCGGAGCTCGACCCACGTGAGGCTGGCGTCGAGCACGATGGGCTCGCCGTCCCGCACCGCCACCTGCACGTCGAGGAGCTGCTGCGGGAGCACCTCGTTGCCCGCGCAGCGCGCGAAGAGGAGCACCACGTACTCGCGCGGGAGGAGCGCGTAGACCGACGCGCCCGCCGCGAGCCCCGGCGCCCCGAGCATGCGCAGCATGCCGTCGTTGGCCATCTGGATCTCGAAGGTCTCGGCGTCGACGGCGAGCACGCCGTCGGGGGTGCCGTCGAACACGGCGCGCAGGGCCCGCTCCGAGTCTTCGAGGCGTCGCTCGGCGCGGCGCCGCGCGGTCACGTCGGAGAGCGTGAGGTACACCTGGTAGGGCCGCGGCTCGCCGGGGCGCGTCTGGGGAAACGCGCTCGCGCGGGCCCACACCTCGACCCCGTCGGCGGGGCGTCGGAGCCCCAGCACGAGGTTGTCGACCGCGCGCCCCGTGGCACGCGCGACAGCGCTGGGAAACTCGTCGCGGTTGATGGCAGCACCATCGTCACGGGAGGCGCGCCAGTCGAGGGCGTCGAGGCGCGTGCCCATGAGGGCCGCGCGCGTGACGCCGAGGAGCTGCAGGGCCGCGGGGTTGGCCTCGATGACCTGCCCGTCGGCGTCTTCGTACACCACGCCCTGGCTCATGGTTTCGAAGAGGGTGCGGTAGCGCTCTTCGCTGGCCCGCAGGGCGCGCGTGCGCTCGGCCACGAGGCCCTCGAGGTCGTGGCGGTGCTGCGCCAGCTCGAGGAAGACCCGCACCTTGGAGCGCAGAATGGCCGGGTCGTAGGGCTTGACGAGGTAGTCGACGGCGCCCGCGGTGTAGCCCTTGAAGAGGTGCGCCTCGTCGGAGTAGGCCGCGGTCACGAAGATGATCGGCGTGCGGGCCGTGGCGGGGTCCGAGAGGAGGATCTCGGCGAGCTCGTAGCCGTCCATGCCGGGCATTTGCACGTCGAGGATGGCCAGCGCGAAGGCGTCTTTGAGCGAGGCCGCGAGGGCCTCCTCGCCGCTGGTGACCTTCACGATGCGCGCGGGGATGCCCGCGAGGGCGCGCTCGAGCGCGATGAGGTTGGCGGGCCGGTCGTCGACGGCGAGGATGACGGCCTCGCGCGGCGCTGCGTCGAGCGGGCTCTCGCGAGGGATCATCGCGCGGACCTCTTCTTGTAGATGCGCGCGCTCTCGTTCACGACCTCGAAGCGGTCGACGACGGAGGTGAACAGGAGCGACTCGTTGTCGCCGAGGCAGAGGTACCCGCCGTTCTCGAGGCTCTCCCAGAAGAGCTCGAGCACCTGGTTTTGCAGCTCGCGGTTGAAGTAGATGAGCACGTTGCGGCACACGATGAGCTGCATCTCGCCGAACGAGGCGTCCATCGCGAGGTTGTGCCGCGCGAAGGTGATGTTGCGGCGGAGCCGGGCGTCGAGCGTCGCCGCGTCGCCGGAGGCGTAGTAGTAGTCGCCGAGGGAGCCCTGCGCGTTCGACTCGAGGTAGTTGCGGCTCCCGCGCAGAATGATCTCGAGGGGGTACACGCCCGCGCGGGCCGTCTCGAGCGCCGAGGGGTTGATGTCGGTCGCGTAGAGGGTGGCCCGGTCGTAGAGGCCCTCTTCGTAGAGCAGCACCGCGAGGGAGTACACCTCTTCGCCCGTGGCGCAGCCGGCGTCCCACACCTTCACGTGGGGCCACGTGCGAAGCATCGGGAGCACCTGCGCGCGCAGCGCGGCGTACACCGCGGGGTCGCGGAAGAGCGCCGTCACGTTGATGGAGAAGTACGCGATGAGCCGGTAGAAGAGCCGCGGCTCGCGGAGCACGCGCCCGATCACCTCGGCCAGCGAGCTGATGCCCGCGTCGAGCTGAAACTGCGCCACGCGGCGGTCGAGCGTCTCGCGGGCGTACTCGCGAAAGTCGTAGCCGTAGCGCTGGTAGAGGGCCTCGAGGAGGAGGTTCACCTCGATGCGCGCGACCTCCGTCGTGGGCGCGCTCATCGACACAGGAGCACCCGCATGAGGGAGGCGAGGCGCTCCGGGTCGACGGGCTTGGTGAGGTAGTCGCTCGCGCCCGCGTCGAGGCAGCGCTGGCGGTCTTCGCGCATCGCCTTGGCGGTGAGCGCGATGATCGGGAGCCTCGCGAAGCGCGGCTGCGCGCGGAGGCGGCGGCACGCCTCGTAGCCGTCCATCACGGGCATCATCATGTCCATGAGCACCAGGTCGACGTCGGGGTGCTCCTCGACGAGGGCCAGGGCGCGCTCGCCGTTCTCGGCCTTGATGGGGTTCACCCCGTGGCCCGCGAGCATGCGCGACATGGCAAACACGGTGCGCATGTCGTCCTCGACGATGAGCACCTTCTTGCCGCGCAGCGGCTCGTCGGACTCGCGCAGGTGGAGGATGGCGCGGCGGTTCTCCTCGGGCAGGTCGCGCACCACGCGGTGGAGGAAGAGCGCCACCTCGTCGATGAGCCGCTCCTGCGAGCGGACGTCTTTCACGATGATGGAGTCCGAGTAGTTTCGCAGCGTGAACTCCTCTTCCACGGTGAGCTCGCGCACGGTGTGAATGATCACCGGCGGCAGGGCGATGCGCTCGGCCGCGGCGCGCTTGAGCAGCTCCATGCCCTGCATGTCGGGCAGGCCGAGGTCCATCACCACGAGGTTGAAGGGCTCGCCGCGGAGCGCCTCGAGGGCCTCGCGGCCGGTGCCCACCTCGACCGTCGACACGTTGCCCGTCCCTACGATGCGCACGGTCTCGCGGCGCATGAGCTCGTCGTCCTCGACCACGAGCACGCGCTTGTTCGCCTGCGCCGAGGCCGACTCGAGGCGCTGCAGCATCTGCTCGATCTGCTCGCGGCCGATGGGCTTGGCCGCGTGGCCGATGGCGCCGATGCGAAGCGTCTGCGTGCTCGACTCCTCCACCGACACGATGTGCACGGGAATGTGCCGGAGCGACACGTCTTGCTTGAGCGCGCCGAGCACGGCCCAGCCGTCGATGCCCGGGAGCTGAATGTCGAGCACCACCCCGTGGGGCTTGTGGGTCCTGGCGAGCTCGATGCCCTCTTCGCCCGTAGAGGCTTGCAGACACTTGAACCCGCGCTCGCGCACGTAGCCCGCGAGCACCTTGCCGAAGCGCAGGTCGTCTTCGATCACGAGGATCACCCGGTCGTGCTCGGCGAGGTTGCCCCGGTCGTCGGCGACGGGCGCGGGCACCGGCGCGGCGGGCCGCGGGGCCGCGGGCGGCGTGCGCGGGGCCG
>CAISKJ010001245.1 GCA_903885885.1 uncultured delta proteobacterium | reverse complement strand
GCTGCAGGCCTTCGCGCCGCCGGGCACGCTGTTTCAGGTGGCGTCGCAGTTCAACTGCCTCGAGGCGCCGGGGCCCTACGTGGTGCCCGTGGCGAAGTACCTCCACGACCCGACGCAGGGGCCGCGCGCGTCGATCTCGGCCTTCCCGGGCACCCTCGTGCGCCACTATGCGGCGCCCTCGACGGACGGTCGGCGCTTCACGCAGGCGAGCGACGCCGAGCAGGTCGACCTCCTCGCCGACGTGTGCTCCCCCGAGGTCGCGCGCGTTCGCAACGGGTACCTCCGCGAGGCGAACATCGGCGACGTGGAGTCGTTCGCCGAGGCCCTCGAGCACCGCTTCGACGCCGTGCGCGTGGGCGTGCACGACGACGTCGAGGTGGCGCTCGGATACAACTGGGACGGCGCCGTCGCCACCTCGCCGCGCATCGCGCAGGTGTTCACCTCGACCCTCGCCGCGGGCCTTTATGGCCGCGTGTCGCACGAGGCGTCGCCCCTCTACGGCGTGTGCAGGCACCTCCTGCGCGCCGCCTACCTCGGCACGCTCCTCGCGGCGCGCGCGCTCGGCCACCGCACCGCGGTGCTCACCCTCATCGGCGGCGGCGTCTTCGGCAATCCCATCGGTCTCATCTGGGAGTCAATCCTGTGGGCCTGCGACGAGGCCGCGCGGCTCGCGCCAGGCGCGCTCGACGTGGTGGTCAACGGCCGCAACCTCGCCGACGAGGTCGAGCCCGCAGCCCTCGCCGCCGCCTGCGCCGCGCGCGGCGGCGTGGCCGTCGAACTCTCGCGCGCGCAAATCGCCATTCACCGCGCACCCGCGGCCTGAACGATCCCGGTTCATCGCCATCGTGCACGTTCTGCGGCGCGCCCTCCGTGGTGCGGAGTTGCGCCTTGACGGGCTGGTATGCACTCGGATACCGCCAAACCCTAGCTTTGCAGGGGTGTTCTGGGGGATCCTGCGAGGTGCCGCGAAATTGTTGCGCGCCCATGTTGCGCGGGGTGCGTCTCGCGCGGGCTCGGCGAGAGGGACATCGGGTGCTCGAGATGGCGCGACCGCTCCGGGTGTTGATGATCGAAGACCGCGAAGACGACGCGGAGCTCGTGCTCTGCGAGCTACGCGGCGGCGGCTACGCCCCGTCGAGTTGTCGCGTCGAGACCGAGGCGGCCTTGAACGCGGCGCTCGACGCCTCGCCGTGGGACGTTGTGCTCTGCGACTACTCGATGCCCTCGTTCAGCGGGACGGCGGCGCTCGAGGTGCTGAAGCGCCGCGGGATCGACGTGCCCTTCATCATCGTGTCGGGCACGGTGACCGAAGACCTCGCGGTGGCGGCGATGAAGGCCGGCGCGCACGACTACGTGCTCAAAGACCGCCTGCGGCGCCTCAACGCGGTGCTGGCGCGCGAGCTCCGTGAGGCCGCGCTGCGGGCCGAGCAGGCGCGCCTCCGCGAGAAGCTCCTCCTGGCCGATCGCATGGCCTCGCTGGGCGCCCTCGTGGCGGGCGTGGCGCACGAGATCAACAACCCGCTCACGGTGATTGTGGCCAACCTCGACGTGGTGTCGCGCAACGTCGAGGCGCTCTTGCGCGACGCCGCGGCGACGAGCGAGTCATTGCGGCAGCGCGGGGCCGAGACGCTCGACGAGCTGCGCGACGCGCGCGAGGCGGCGTCGCGCGTGGCGGGCATCGTGGCGGGCCTGAAGACGCTCACGCGCGCCGACGAGGTCGAGCGCAGCGCCGTCGACGTGCAGCGGGTGATCGAGTTCGCCTCGAAGGTCGCGTGGAACGAGATTCGACACCGCGCGCGGCTGGTGAAGGTGTTCGGGCCCGTCGCGCCCGTTCTGGGCAACGAGGGGCGCCTCGGGCAGGTGGTGCTCAACCTCCTGGTGAACGCTGCGCAGGCCATCGCCGAAGGGCACGCGGCGCAGAACGAGATCTGCGTCACCACGAGCATGCGCGGCGACGGGCGCGTTGTGGTGTCGGTGCGCGACACGGGGCCGGGCATCGCCGACGACGTGCTCCCGCGCATCTTCGACCCGTTCTTTACGAGCAAGCCCATCGGCCTCGGGATCGGCCTCGGCCTCGCGATCTGCGACGGCATCGTGCGCGCGCACCTCGGCGAGATCGAGGTCGAGAGCGTGGTCGGGCGCGGCACCGAGTTTCGCGTGGTGCTCCCCGCCGCGGCGGAGGTCGCGCCGACGGTCGCCCCCGCGGCGAGCCTCGCGCCGCAGCCGCGGGGCCGCGGGCGCGTGCTCGTGGTCGACGACGAGCCCTCCATCGGCACCGTGCTCCAGCGGTTTCTGCGCGACGACAACGACGTGTCGGTGGTGACCAGCGCGCGCAAGGCGCTCGACCTCATCGCGCAGGGGCAGCGCTTCGACGTGATCCTCTGCGACTGATGATGCCCGAGCAGACGGGGGCCGACCTGCACGACGCCCTCGCGCGATCGCACCCCGACCAGGCCGAGCGCATGGTGTTTCTCACCGGCGGCGCCTTCGCGCCGCGGGCGCGCGAGTTCCTCGAGCGGGTTCCGAACCCGCGCGTCGACAAGCCCTTCGAGGGGCGTGCGGTGCGGGCGCTCATCGCGCGCCTGGTGAGCGGGCGTGACGATGCAGCGCGTACATGAGGCCCTCGCCGACGACGAGCGCTTCCGCGCGCTGACGCAGCGGCTCCCGATCGGCGTGTACGAGCTCGACGCGGCGGGGCGCGTCACCTACCTCAGCGAGCGCTGCGCGGAGATCAGCGGCCTCGCCTTCGACGAGACCCTCACCGCGCGCTGGCCCGAGGCCGTGCACCCCGGCGACCGCGCGCGCGTGCTTGCGGCCTTCACCGACCGCGAGGCGCGCGGCGTGCCCACGGTGT
This sequence comes from uncultured delta proteobacterium, assembly GCA_903885885.1. Classification (GTDB taxonomy): domain Bacteria; phylum Myxococcota_A; class Polyangia; order Polyangiales; genus CAISKJ01. The sequence continues at coordinate 3,658 of CAISKJ010001245.1, read as the reverse complement.
TTCGCCTCGTGCGCGGCGACGGCCGCGTGGTGTGGGTGCGCAGCGAGCTCACCGCCTTGTGCGGCGCCGACGGCGCCGTCAAAGGGTACCTCGGCGTGCTCGTCGACGTGTCGGAGAGCAAGCACACCGAAGAGGCGCTGCGCGCGAGCGAGTACCGATACCGACAGTTCGTCGAGGCCGCCGCCGAGGGCATCTGGGTGATCGACGCCGCGGGGCTCACGACCTTCACCAACCCGCGCATGGGCGAGATGCTGGGGTGGACGCCCGACGAGATGCTCGGCCGCTCCCTCTTCGACTTCATGAGCGAAGCGGGCCGGGCCACCGCGCTCGCCAACATCGAGCGCCGCAAGCGGGGCATCGCCGAGGAGCACGACTTTCAGTTTATGCACCGCAGCGGCGCCCCCGTGTGGACGAGCATTTCGACCCGTCCCCTCTTCGAGGGGGAGACGTACGTGGGCGCCCTCGCGATGGTGAGCGACGTCGGCGTGCGCCGCAGCGCCGAGGAGAAGATCCGTCAGCTCAACGAGGACCTCGCGCACCGCAACCGCGAGCTCGAGCGCTCGAACCGCGAGCTCGAGTCGTTCAGCTACTCGGTGTCGCACGACCTGCGGGCGCCGCTGCGCGCGATCGACGGCTTCAGCGCCGCGCTCGAGCGCGACTACGGCGACCGCCTCGACGAGGGCGCCCGCGCGTACCTCGCGCGCGTGCGTAGGGCGTCGCGCACCATGGCGGCCCTCGTCGACGACCTGCTCCAGCTCGCCCGCGTCACGCAGGCGGAGCTCCGCGTGCAGCGCGTCGACCTCAGCGCGCTCGCGGCCGAGATCGTCGCGAACCTCCGCGCGGCCTCGCCCGAGCGTGAGGTCGACGTGGTGATCGCGCGCGGCCTCGCGGTGCGCGGCGACGGCGTGCTCCTCGCGATGCTGCTCTCGAACCTCCTCGACAACGCGTGGAAGTACACCGCGCGCAGGGCCCGCGCGCGCATCGAGGTCGGCGAGACGCGCGACGGCGACGACCGCGTGGTCTTCGTCCGCGACGACGGAGCGGGCTACGACCCGCGCTACGCCGGGCGGCTCTTTCAGCCCTTTCAGCGCCTCCACGCCGAGCGCGATTTCGCGGGCACGGGCGTCGGGCTCGCCACGGCGGCGCGCATCGTCGAGCGCCACGGCGGGCGGATCTGGGGTACGGGCGAACCCGACCGCGGAGCCACCTTCTCGTTCGTGCTCCCGCAGCGCGAGGGCTGAGCGCCGACGCCGCGCCTTCGACGCCCCTACGCAGAGTTTGATGGCAGCGGATCTCTCCGCCACACCATGATTCATACTCGCCGCAGGTGCGCAGGAAATGTTCCAATGGCGCCATGAGCTTTGCTGCCTCTTGGCTTCGACTCTCGCTCTGCGCGGCGCTGCTCTCGGCGGCGGGCTGCGCGGGCAGCTCCATCGTGGGCGAGCGCTACGACGCGGGCGACGACCTCGCGCTCGACGTTCCCTCGAACGCCGACGGCTCCGTCGACGCGGCCCCCGACACCGCGCCGTGCACCTCCAACGCCGACTGCGCGGCCAACGAGCCCGGCCGCCGCGTGTGCGACCGCGCCTCGGGGCGCTGCGTGGCCTGCGTGGCCACCGACGACACGTGCCCCGCGGCGCAGCACTGCGACCCCGCCACGCGCCAGTGCGTCGACGGCTGCCGCACCGACGAGGGTTGCACCGCCGACCCGGCGCGACGCTGCAACGTCCCCGCGCACGCCTGCGTGCAGTGCCTCCGCGACGACCAGTGCATGCCCGGCACCGTGTGCTCGATGGGGCGCTGCGAGATGGGGTGCAACGCCACGCAGGCCTGCCCCACGGGCCGCGCGTGCTGCGCCGGCGCGTGCCTCGACCTGCAGTCGAACAACGACAGCTGCGGCGCCTGCGGCCGCCGCTGCGAGCTCGCCAACGCCACCGCGACCTGCGCCGCGGGCGCGTGCGCCGTGGCCTCGTGCACCGTGGGCTTTCGCGACTGCGACGGCATGGCCGCCACGGGCTGCGAGACCGACACGCGCACCGCCGTGGCCCACTGCGGCGGCTGCGGCATGGCCTGCGCGGCGCGGCCCAACACGGTGCCCTCGTGCGCCGACGGCGCGTGCCGCTACGCCTGCGAGGTGGGCTTCGGCGACTGCGACGGCGACGCCTCCAACGGCTGCGAGACCGACACGCGCACGGCCACGGGCCACTGCGGCGGCTGCGGCATGGTGTGCAGCCACCCCTTCGCGCTCAGCGTGTGCGTGGTGGGCGCGTGCGTGATGGGCGGCTGCGACTCGGGCCACGCCAACTGCGACGGCGAGACGCCCAACGGCTGCGAGACGGAGACCAACGCGAGCCTCACGAACTGCGGCGGCTGCGGGCTCACGTGCAGGCCCGCCAACGCGACGAGCGCGTGCACCGTGGGCGTGTGCTCGCTCACGACCTGCAACGCGGGCTTCGCCGACTGCGACCGCGCGATCGCCAACGGCTGCGAGGTCGACACTCGCACGAGCCTCACGAACTGCGGCGCCTGCGGCACGCGGTGCCCCGCCGTCAACGCGACGGCCACCTGCGCGATGGGCGTGTGCGGCATCGGCGCGTGCACGACGGGCTTCGCCAACTGCAACGGCCTGCTCGCCGACGGGTGCGAGCTCAACCTCGCGTCGGTGGGCTTCGCGCCCGCGGGCATCGTGACCACCTTCGCGCTCGCGGGGTCGGGCACCAACCAGACGCCCGTGGAGGCCATCTCGGTGGCCGTGGGCCCGAGCGACAACGTGTACGTGCTCTCGTACACCGACAAGATCATCGTGTTTGACCGCGACGGGAACTACGTCCGCAATTTTCCCCGCCTGGTGTGGAACGCCGCGTACGACCTCGCCGTGGACCGCGCGTCGGGGCAGATGTGGGTCGTCGATCCTGCTACCAACCAGGTCGTTCATCTTACAGCCGCGGGCGCCCCGGCCGAGACGTGGACCGCCGGCGTGGGCCCGCGCGGCATCGCCTTCGCGGGGGGCGAGGTGTTCGTCTCCGACGCGGGCGGCAACCGCGTGCTGGTGTTCTCGCCCACGGGCACGCCGCTCCGCACGATCATCACCATGCCCCCCATGCAGGCGCCGCGGGGCCTCGCGGTGGGCGCGTCGGGCAACCTGTACGTGAGCTCGTTCACCGACAACACGGTGCGCATCATGGCGAGCGACGGCGCGCCCCTTCGCACGGTGCCGGTGGTCCCCAACCCCAGCGACGTGGTCGTCGACGAGTGCCGCGGCATGTTCTACGTGCTCGGCGAGGCGAGCGACCAGTGGGCGCAGTACCGCATCTCCGACGGGGTGCGCATGTACGCGCCGCTCTCGACCGCGGGCGGCACCTCGCACGCGGGCCTCGCGCTGAGCGCCGACGGCTCGCGGCTCTACGTCGCGCGCAACCACGGCGCCAGCCGCGGCGTCGCCATGTACCTCCGCTGACGGGGTCTCAGCCCTCATCATTCCCCAAATTCTCGTCGGGCGCGGCGCAAGCACACCGGGCTGTCGGTTTGCGGCGTCCCGCGTCACTTCGCGCGCGAGCCCCCACCCCCGCATCCGCGCGCCCCGCCCCCGCGGGAGCGCGCATCGTTGCTCACATTTCTTCGCGCGGCCTTTCTCTGTGGGCCTGCGCAGTGCTCGCAG
>CAISKJ010001244.1 GCA_903885885.1 uncultured delta proteobacterium | reverse complement strand
TTGGCTCGAAGCGCCTCGACCTCTGCGTCGAGTACCGCGGCGACCGCCTGGGCATCGAGGTGAAGACCTGGCGCGACACGGACAAGGCGAGAGACCCCGCGGAGGCGGGCCTCGACCAGCTCGACGAGTACCTCGCGCGCCTCGGGGTCGCGGTCGGCTGGCTCGTGCGCTTCGATCAGCGGGCGAGCGCGGCGTCGCTCCCCGATCGCCTCGCGGTCGACGCGGTGACCACCGCGCACGGGCACACGGTGACGCGCATTCTGCTGTGACGGCGCGCTGTTGTAATTGTATTTGACGGGCCGAGTCGTCGACGCCCCTATGGTGGGGTGCCCGGTGAAGGTCGCTACGATCGAGTCGAGGCAGCGCGCAGGAGCAGAGCCGTGACACCTGACGAATGGGTCGACCTGATCAAGACCACCATCGGGCCCTCGGAGTTCAAGGGCATCGGCCTGGAGTTTCTGCGCGAGCACTTCAGCCGCGCGGTGCTCTATACCGACGGCAAGGGCGATGGCGGCGTCGACGCGTGGGTGGTCTTGCAGAGCGAGCCGCAGGTGCGGCTGGCGGGGCAGTTTCACGCAGGCAAGAGTCAGGAGTGGGACGCGAAGCTCGAAGGCGACCTGCGGGCATTCTGCGCGTATCGAGACTCGCTACGCGAAGGTGACGTCGCGCGACAGGACTTCAAGCGCTTGTTCTTCGTCACCTCGCAGGTGACCGATGCGACCTACGTCGAACTTCGCACGCAAGAGTTCTTCGACACCTGGGCCGTGCGGGTCACCGTGTGCGACGCCCGCGCGATCGCCGCGCTGGCCCTGGAGAACAAGGCCGGGCTCTGGCGTCTGCTCGCGCGCCGCGTGCCGGGCTACGACGCTACGGCGACGCCTACGCTCTCTGCGCGCGACGAGGCGCTGCTCGCGTTCTCGTTCTTTCACGAGAAGCCCGCGAAGTACCGATGGGCCGTCGCGAAGAGCGCGATCGCCACCGTGCTCCATCGCCACGCGGGCGAGCTCCCGCGCGCCGAGCTCGCGGCGCAGAGCGCCTCGCTCCTCCAGCTCACGGACACGCCGCGGCTGATCGACCGCTCCCTGCGCGACCTGTGCAGCGAGGAGCTTATCGAGATCGACGGTGACACCGTGCGCGCAAAGGCGGCTCTGCGCGAGAGCACCCGCGCGTCGCTCACGCTCGCCAGCGACGAGCAGAAGAGGCTCCGCGCCCGCTGCGTCGAGGTGCTCGAGCCGCTCGTTCCCAAGGGCAGGCACCGACGCAACGAGGTCGCGACGCGCGCGGTCGGCGCCATCTTCGACGACCTGGGCCTCCTCGTTCAGAGCCCCATCGCCGAGCAGGTGCTGTACGCCGTCGACCCGTCGAAGCAGCCGCGGAGTCGCTACGAGCGCGACGCGTTCGTTCGTTGGAAGAGCGCGGTGCTGCGCGTCGAGCAGGAGCTCGGCGCCGACGAGCAGGGGCATCGGGCCCTCGACGCCGTGGTGCGCGAGATCGCAGCTTCGCCCTTCGCGAAGAGCCTCGCGGCGGCCGAGCTGTTTCTGCGCCTCACCGAGCACGACGCGCCCGAGCTCACGCAGGCCCTCACCGCCTCGTCGCAGTGCGTGCTGCTCGACAGCTCCGTGGCGCTGCCGATGGTGTGCGCGCTCTTCGATCAGCCCGTGGTCTCGTGGAAGACCTCCCTCGCGGCGTCGGAGCTTCACGGCGCCTTGAGGTCGCGCGGAACACGCTGCGTCGTCCCCTCGGTGTACCTCGAAGAGATGGCCTCGCACCTGCTGAACGCGCGGGCCTTCGCCGAGGTGATCGAGAGCGAGTCGGAGCTCGAGCGCTCGCACAACTACTTCGTTTCGCACTTCTGCTCCCTCCGCGGAGGTGCGCGAACGGAGCGCGAGTTCACGCAGTTTCTCGGCGACTTCGGGGCGCCGCGCGCGGCCACGATGGCGTGGCCTGACGAGCGCCGCCGCGTCGAGCATGCGCTGCGCGCGATTCTCACCCGCTACGGCATCGAGGTGGAGCGCGTCGACGAGGGGGCCGACGACCCGAAGCTGTCGGGCGAGCCGACGAAGCGCGACGCCGTGTTGCTTCGCCACGACCGCGCCGTCGTGCGTGAGCTCCAGCGCTGGTCGAAGGCCGCCCCCCGATGGTTGGTCTGCACCGCTGACGGATGGCTTCGCACCGTGCTCAACGAGCGCGACATCGTGGCGGTCGACAACATCGGTCTCGCCGACCTTCTCGAACTCGTGCGCCCCGATGGCACCCCGCGCCCGCTGCTCAGCCCGCTCGAACTCGCCAGCTCGATCGGAGAGCAGGAGCGCGAGCAAGCTGCCTCGGTGTGGGACACGATCGTCGCGATCGAGGGCTCGGCGCTTCGCGATCGTGAGCTCGTTCGACGCGCGCGTGAGTTTCGCGCAGCGTGGCTCACAGGGCGCGGCGACCTCGATCTACCGAACGCGTGGCTGCACTTTCGCGACACGGGCGGGCTGCGACTGGGTAGCGGTCCCACCTGACGGTCGCCACGCACCGATCGCCACATCGGTCCGCGCAATGTTCACACCGGTAAGCGCGAGTTCCTTGTGTGCTGCTACGCGGCGACCTCGACGGTCTGCGCGGTTGCCGCGAGCGTTGGCGCTGCGGTATGAGAGGGGTGCCATGACGGCGAAGCGATGGGCACCGGCGATTCGGCAGGCGCGCGAGCTCTCGGGGCTCGAAGCTTCGGCGCTCGCGCGGCGCCTGGGCGTTGCGGTCGAGCGCGTCGTAGCCCTCGAGGGTGGGGCCGGAGACGCGACCGTCGGTGAGCTCGATGCCCTCGCGCGCGAGCTGCGGGTCGATTTCGTGGCGCTGCTCCGCGGTGATGTGCGCCGTGAGCCGGGCGCCACGCTGGCGTTCCGTAGCCGCGACGCGGGTTGGGCGGCGCTCTCCGACGGCGACATGGCCGCGTGTGAGCGGGGTCTCCGCAGCGGGCGAGCGCTCCTCGATGTGAACGAACGGCTCGGGCGGGCCCGCTCGGCGCGCACCGTCTTTGTGCCGCGCGAACCCATCGACGAGGTAGAGCACGACGTACGCGAACTGTCGCGGCAGGTGCGTGACGAGCTCGGCAACGTCGACGGCAAGCTCCCCGACCTCGAAGACCTCTACGACACGCTCGACGTCGCGCTCATCGAACAGGCCTTCGCGTCGAACGACGTCGACGCGGTCGCGGTGATGGAGGCCGGCGTGGGCGGCGGCGCCGCGGTGCTGGTGAGGCCCGCCTCGCGCGCGTGGGGGCTCCCGCTACGACGACGCGTGCTGCTCGCCCACGAGCTCTGCCACGTGCTCTTCGACGCCGCGCGCGAAGGGGCCGACGCGGTGGTCGACTTCGACGTGGTCGACCCCGAGCGGCGCCGCGATTCCCGCTATCTCGCGCAGGATACCGCGCGCGAACGCAGGGCCCGGGCCTTCGCGGCCGAGTTGCTCATGCCCACCTCGGCGCTCCAGAAGCTCCTCGGCGCCCCGCGGAGCGTTCACGATTATGGCGAGGCCCTCCGCCTGGTCGACCGCGTCCGCGAACATTTCGGTACGCCGCTCGAAATCGCGCTCAACCAGCTGTGGAACCGGCGATACCTCGCGCCGATCCCGAACCTCAGCAGCGACGATCCGCGCAACGATCTGCTCGAGTACCTGCGCTGGCGGGGCTCGGCGGCCAGCGCCGTGGTGAGGCCGACCGCGCCGACCGTTGACGTGCTCACGCGCCGTGTCCGCGAGGCGTGGGATCAGTCGCTCTGCACCGACGCCGACGCGCGGCGATGGCTCTCGCTCTCGCCCTTCGACCCGCTCCCGTGGCACGCAGCCATCTAGCGCGACGCCCTCGCATGGACTTCGTGCTCGACGCGGCGACGGTGGCGGCGTTTCAACGGCAGGGGCTCCTCCCGCGGCTTCGCGAGGCCGCAGCGGAGGGCGCCTTCGTGCTGGTCGATGTCGTCTACAACGAGCTGACGCGCGGAGACACCGCCCATCAAGACGCGATTCGGGCCGCGGTGAGCGATGGGTGGCTGCGCGTCGAGCCGCTCTCGCTCGAAGCGGCCGCGGGACACATCATCGCCCTCATGGGCGATCGGAGGCTCGGCCTCACCGTCGATCGCGGTGAGGCGGCCTCCATCGCCTGGTGCGTCGACCACCCTGACGCGGTCTTCGTCACGCCCGACAAGGGCGGCCTCATCGCCGCGTTCAAGCACCTGTACGGGCTGAGCGTGCGCGCCATGAGCGTTCAGGGCTTCGCGCGATGGCTCGTCGAGACGCGCGGGCTTGCCGTGCGGGACGCCCGTGCGGTGTTGCACTACGCCGATCAGGGCGGATCGCTGAAGCCCCTCTGGTGGGACGCCTGGCTCGCTGCACAACCAGGCTTCTGAGCGCGCGTTCGCCGCCGCGCGATGTTCACATCGGTGGCACGCGGAGTCGACATCGGTGGCACGCGGAGTCCACATCGGTCGGCGCGATGTGTGCGTCGGTGCGGGGAGCGGAGGCCGGGGTTGGCCGCGTCCCGCGGCTGCACCACCGGGCAAACGCATGCGGTCGCCCCCTTGCGGGGGCTCTCGGAGCGCGTTCGCACAGCCCCCGACAGGGGGCGTCTGCTTGCGTGAGCCTGTGGGTGCAGCCGCGGGACGCGGCCAACCCCAGCGCCCCCCTCGTGCGCTACGCGCTCTTCTTCGGGCGGCCGCGCTTCTTCGGCGCCGGGGGCGCCTCGTCGGTGTCGAAGGGCAGCGTCGGTGCGGCGACGCGCACCTTCGCGGCGGTCGCGCGCGCCGTACGCTTCTCGGGCGGGCGCCACGCGGTGAGGTCCGCGCGCGTGAGGCCCAGCTCGTGGAGCTGCGTCGTGACGAAGGCTTCGTAGGCGTCGCCCGCGCCCATGTCTTCACCGGGCGTCGGCGCGTTGTGCCACTGCTTCAGCCACGGAATGAGCTCGTCGAGGCCCGCGAGCACGGGAACGAGCTGCGCGCCCGTCCAGCCGTCCTCGTCGCGGCGCAGGTGGTAGATCGCGGTGAGCGCGTCGGCGCGCTGGCGGTGATCCCAGCCCGCCCATCCGTAGAGGGGCGTGTCGTGGTCCTGGCTCGTGAGCCCGGGGTAGCTGATGAAGCGCTCGCGCGGCACGTCGAGCATGCCTCTCATCGAGCAGACCCGTGGTTCACGGTAGTCTTTGGGATCGTATTTCGGAGGGACCGGGATGGTGCCCACTGCATCACCAGCGTCTTCACGCCTCTGGAGATCCCATGTCTGCTCCCACAAGATACGCTTTTCCATGCCCGATTCGGTGAAGCGCATCGACGCGAGGAAGGGCACTGCGTGGTCTTCAACGAGCATCGTGATCGCGTAATCGAGGTCGTCGACGCCCTTGAATCGAAACTCAGCGACCGCGCGCGTCTTCGCATCGCGCAGCGCCGAGCGCACCAACTCGCGGATCTTCTGCGCGTGCGTATCAGCCCGTGCCACGCCTTCCACTGCGTCGAGAATTGCCCGTGTCGTAGCGTCGCGGGCCTCGTCGTCCCAGTTGCCACGAGTCCATCGGCGCTTGTACTCAGGCCTTTCGAGAATCCCTATGCCCCGGTTGGCCTGCGCGATCTCGATTCGCGTTTCGATGAGTCGTCGTAACGCAGGCGTTACTGACTCCATCGCGGCGTCGCTGGGTACGCTGTGCCCATTTCGCTCGAACCATGCAGTCGCCTCTCCTGTGATCGCCATCGCACGTTCGAAGGACCGGAAGCCCGGTGGGTGGGAGGGAACTGCGCCCTCCACCAATGCGGCTTCTCGCGCGTTGGCTTGCCTTGCGCACTCGTCCTTCGTCATGAGGCCGAGGTGCTCATACCAGCGCCAGTCCAGTTCCTCCTGAAGCGTTGCCATGGTGGCTACGGTGGTGTCTCGTGCCTTTCTGGTCTGATCCAGCAGCTGTGCGAGTGAGCCATCTGTTCGTGGATCGTACCGATCAACACACGCTCCGGCAGTAAGGTCCGAGGTGAGCAGAGAGGAGTGTCGGTCGAGCCCCTTGCCTGCGCTCTCTGCGAACTCGGCTTCAGGAACAGGCAATTCCAAGAGTTTCGTCGCATTGAACTGGAAGAACTGTTCGAACTCTTCCATGCGGAGTGTGCGGTGGGCGCCCGCTCCCTTATTGTGTGATACCTGCTTCATCCAGAAGCACGCCACGCTGCTGTTGAGCCACGCGAGCAGCGCGAGATGATCGTCTTCCGTCGCACTCGCAGGGAGCTTGATGATTGGCGCGGTCTGCTTGAACACCTTGCCGCCACGATCGAGCACGAAGTGGTTGTGCGTCGCGACCTCGGCGTAGGTGATCGAAAGTGGGGTCTTAAGTTTGTCTCTGTACAACTCTTGAAGTTCGTACCATTTCGCCCCCTTCTGCGTCATCGGTACGCCGAAGCGACGTCGGTGACGGATGACGGAGCGAGCTGACCAGAGGAGTTGAGACTCTGCGCCAAGCTCCTCGAAGGGGAGAAGGGTGAAGAGTTCGTTATAGGGGAAGATGCAGTGATCGGGCGGCGCGACCGACCAGTCACGAATAAGCTCCCCGGTAATGAGAGGGCGCTGATGGGCCACATCCTGACGCCTCATCGTGCCTTCGGGCAGCACAAAGAGGTCATCCTCGCCCGTGACGCTCGAGATGCCAATGCTGTCAGCGATTGCTCCAAGCCGCTTCTCGCACTGCTTTTCGATCTGCGCCTTGAGGTCGCTGGCGCCGCCTCCGCCGAGGCTCCACGGATGCCTCGCGAGTGTCGTCCGCGGCATCTCGGCGACGGTGACGAAGTCGTTCTCGAAGCCGACTTCGCTGTCGTGTGTGGCGATCGACGACCACACCTTGCCCTGCGTCGGATCGTCGGGTGTCTCGGGTTCGCCGCGTCGGCCCATGACGACAGGAAGCGAGTCGCCTCGCGCCCTCTGGTTGCGGCCGAAGAGAATGACTGTGGGGGTGCCGTGACCCGGGATGTACGCGCCCGACGTGTCGACCACCGCGGTGAGGTCGAGGTGAAGGAGCACCTTCTCGATGAGCCCCCGACCGAACTCGCGCTTCATGAAGCTGTTGGAGTTGATGAGGCCGACATAGCCTCCAACGGTGGCGAGTTCGAAGAAGCGCTCGGTGAAGGGTGCCGCGAGGGCGAACTTGCCCGATGCGCTGTTGGGATAGCGATCGCGGTAGAGCTCGCGGAGCGCGGCGTCTCTACAGACGATGTAGGGTGGATTGCCGACCACGGCGTGAAAGCCCTTCGCGCCAAAGACCTCGCTCGCGGCGATCGGGTCTTCGAGGGTGAAGAGATCACCGAAGAACTCCCTTCGCACCGTGTTGCTCTTGTGGGCATCGACGAGCGACGGGGTCTTGCTGCCGTAGAGCAGCGAGTCGGCCACGACCATGTGGCGGTGCAGGTCGAGGCCCGAGGGAACGTCGCGCAGCCGCGCGATGCCCGCGGCGCGGAGGTAGGCGACGAGCAGGCGAAAGCGCGTGATGGCGACGGCGAAGGGATTGAGGTCGACGCCGTAGACGTGGGCGAGGGCGGCGTTGGCGTGATCCTTCGGGTCGCTCGCGGGGGCCTCGCGGGCGTGCAGCTCGCGCAGGCGGTGAAAAGCGCCGAGCACGAAGTGACCGCTGCCGCAGGTGGGGTCGATTACGCGGAGCTCGCGGAGGCCAAACTCCTTCACCGCGGGCACGAGCGTGCGGTCGAGAATGAAGCTCTCGACGAAGTCGGGTGTCTGGAGCAGGGCGTAGCGCTCGCGCACCGAGGCGCTGAGGTCTTGATAGAGGTCGCCGAGCACGCGCGTGTCGTCGACGTCGAAGCGCCACCGGAGGCTGCCGTCGGCGAGCGTCTCGCGCAGAAGGCGGAGCAGGTCGCCGGCCACGGCGGCGCTCGGCCCGAGCCTGCGGGCCACGTCGCGCTCGGCGCCGAGCAGGTCGCGCGCGCCGTGGAGGTTGCCCACCTCGCGGAAGGTGGCCAGCAGGTACTCGCGCGCGTTGCCCGCGAGGCCGGGAAAGGCCGCGCCGAAGCGCTCCTGCGCGTCGAGGGCGCCCTCACCGGCGAGGCGTCGGTGCGAGAGAAAGCCGCGGTCTTCGAGGTAGCGCACGAACACGCAGTCGAGGAGCCACGCGGCGCCCACCTGCTCGAGGGTGCGCTCACGGTAGGCGATGGCGTCGTCGGCGGTGCGCCCCGCGGCGCGCTCGCGGGCGAGGGCGTCGTCGAGGGCGCGCTTCACCGCGGGCGACTCCTCGACGCGGGCGCGCAGGTCGGGAATGAGGGTGCGCTCGAGAAACTGCCCGAGGGCCTGAGCGAGGGAGAGGTCTCGGGTCTTCGCTGCGCGCGCCATGGGCATTGGCTGGACGGTCGAGACGGCGTCCATCCCCGTCGCGACGTCACTCTCCGTGAGGGCGCGCGGAATATCACGGAACACCCCCGCGCAGACGGCGGATCGCACCGAACGCACGCCATACCGCGCCGAAAGCACGCCGAACCGCGTCGGGAGCAGACCGAACCGCGCCGGAAGCACGCCGAACCGCCGCGAAAGCACACCGAACCGCGCCGAAAGCACGCCGAACCGCCGCGAAGGCACACCACACCGCGGCGAGAGCACGCCGAACCGCCGCGAAAGCACGCCGAACCGCCGCGAAAGCACGCCGAACCGCCGCGAAAGCACGCCGAACCGCCGCGATTGGGGCGGGCGACGTCAGCGCATCGAAGCGGGCGGGCGTAAGCACGCCACGCCTGCGGTGCGCTCGGCGACGTGCGGGGGCGATCGACGGGGCGCGGCGTGGTGCGTCGTCGCGAGGGTGGCGGCGGGGCAGGGCGCGCTCACGCGCGCCTGCTCTCGCGAGACCTACCTCACCCCGCGAGCGCCTTGATCCACGTCTCGGGCGGGGTGAGCCGCGGGGCCGCGGTGGGGTTGGGCAGCGGCAGCGCCGGGAGCGCGCCGCCGTCGATGGGCGCCTCGCCGTCGTGACCGAGCCGCGCGAGCACGATGAACACCGCGGGCCCGTCATCGCGTCGCGCGAGCGCCGCGAGGCCCTCGACGAAGTCGCGGAGCCCGAAGCGCGCGGCGAGCCCGAGGTCGCGCAGCACGAGGGCCTTCGTCTCCGTCGACCAGCTCGCGAGCACGGCCAGCGCGGCCTCGCGCACGAGCTCGCGCAGCGTCTCCCAGTCTTCGCCGCGGGGGCCCTGGCGGTCGGCCTCGACGATCACCGACCAGTCGACCCCGTCCCGCTGTGCGAGCGCGCGGAGGCTGCGCCCAAGCAGCTTGTCGAGGCTCTGCACGGGCACCTCGAGGCGACGGCCGACGGCCTGCGCGGCGATCGGCGCGTCGACGGGCGCGACGTTGATCACCCGAAACGTGCGCCGCTGCGCCGCGACGCGCAGCCGGTCGTCGAAGTCACGCGCGGCGGCGTCTTCGAAGGTCGCCACGCGCGGCGTGATCGAAGCGCGCGCGGGGCGTGAGACCGCGGGCCGCGCCACGGCAGGCGCGTGCGTGAGCGACGAGGGCATCTCGGCCGCGGGCGGGCGCCGGTTGTGCTGGTCGGCGTCGTCGAAGCGCAACTCCAGCACCGAGGCTACGAGCGAGTCGAGGGCAGGGCGCGCGGGCAGCGGGAGGGCCTCGCGGTAC
>CAISKJ010001243.1 GCA_903885885.1 uncultured delta proteobacterium | reverse complement strand
CGACGCGGTGGGCGACCTCGACGCGGCCGTGCATCACCTCGATGCGGCCCTCGAAGGGGCGAGGCGCGCGGCCGATGCGCCGCTGCGGCTCATGGCGCAGGTGGCGCTCGGGCGCGTGCTCGTGATGCGCGGCGAGGAGGTGCGGGCCTCGCAGGTGCTGCTCGCGGGCATCGAGTCGGCGACGGCGCTGGGCGCGCGCCGTCAGGAGGCGCGGCTGCTCGGCAACCTGGGCTTTCTGCACGGCGAGTCTGACGGCCGCCCGTACGAGGCCTACACGCGCCGCGCGCTGGCGATCGGCCGCGAGATCGACGACGCGCGCCTGGTGATCCACAGCCTGTGCAACCTCGGCGGCGCGCTCGCGCAGCAGCGGCGCTACGACGAGGCGCGGGCCTGCTACGAGGAGGGCCTTCCGCTCGCCGAGGCGATCGGGTGGAGCCAGAGCGTGGCGCTCTTCTGGGCCGGGCTCGGCGGGGTGTGCGCGCGCACCGGCGAGCTCGCGCGGGGCCTCGCCCTCTACGCGCGCAGCACGGAGTATTTTCGCTCCGTGAGCGACGCGTTTCAGGTGGCGCGCCAGCACATGCTCGTGGGCACGCACCTGGCGGCGGCGGGTCGCCACGCCGAGGCGCGCGCGGAGCTCACGCAGAGCCTCGCGCTGTGCACCGAGGCGTCGTATCGCAACACGGCGTGGCAGGCGCAGCGCGCGCTCTCCGAGGTGCTCGAGGCGCTCGGCGACGTGCCCGGCGCGCTCGCGGCGCTGCGCGCCTCGGTGGCGGTGCGCGAGGCGCACTACGAGGCGCGCTTCGCCGAGCGCGTGCGCCTGCTCGAGCTGCACGTGGAGGCCGAGAAGGCGAGCCGCGCGGCCGCGTGGGAGCGCCAGCGGAGCGCGGAGCTCGACCGCATGGCCAGCACCGACGCGCTCACGGGCCTCGCCAACCGTCGGCACCTGGGGGAGTTTTGCGCGGGCGTGTTCTCGTCGCCGGGCGAGGCCGCCACGCCGCTCACGCTGGCGATCATGGACGTCGACCATTTCAAGGCGATCAACGACACGCACGGCCACGACGTGGGCGACCAGGTGCTCGTCGCGCTGGGGCGGCGCCTGGGGCGCTCGCTGCGCGCGAAGGACCTGCTCGCGCGCTGGGGCGGCGAGGAGTTCTGCCTCGCGCTCCCGGGCACCGACGACGAGGCGGCGATGATGGCGGTGCGTCGGCTCGTGGCGCTCCTCGGCGGCGCGCCCATCGAGACCACGGCGGGCCCGCTGCGCGTGACGGTGAGCGTCGGGGTCGCGGCGCGGCGCGCGGGCGACGCGAGCCTCGACGAGCTCCTGCGGCGCGCCGATCGGGCCCTCTACGCGGCCAAGCGCGCGGGGCGCGATCGCGTCGTGCGCGACGTCGAGCTGTAGTCGCTATCGGTGCTCCGTGAGCGCCCGCCACGCGTCGCGCACGACCGCGCCGCTCGCCCCCTCGGCGGGCTCGCCGGCCCCTTCGAGGTACTCGGCGACGGCCATGTCGAGGTTGGCGCGGCCGTCGATGGGGGTCGAGCCGCGGTAGCCCTCCACGCGTGCGGCGAGGGCGCCGTTCCACGCGAGGGTGAGGGCGTCGAGGGTGTCGAGGGGCCACGCGCTGAAGGCCTGCGCGAAGGCCCGCTGGAGCGCGTCTTCGACGGCGGGCGCGGCGCGCGCGGCGCCGAGGGAGCGCGCGTCGACGCACACCCGCACGCGGTGGGCGCGCATGGCGCCGGTGCTCGACGTCCACGCGCGCACGGCCTCGTCGACCTCGACGTCGGCGCCTTCGAGGAGGCTGCGAGCGCGCGGGTCGGCGTAGGGTCCGAGCGCGTCGAGGGCCCGGTCGCGTAGGGCGGAT
>CAISKJ010001242.1 GCA_903885885.1 uncultured delta proteobacterium | reverse complement strand
GCGGCCGCGGAGGGCGCCGCGCGCGGGCTGCCCCACGAGGTCTTCGAAGGCCACGTCCGACGACCACAGCCACGCGCCGAGCTCGGGGAGCTGCAGCGCGCTCGCGCCGGCCTCCCAGAGCAGACTGTCGAGGCGCGCGCGCACCTGCCCGTGGGCGGGATCGGCGAGCCACGCGGGGTCGCCCGCGAGGGGCGCGCACATCAGCGCGTCGACGAGGGGACCCTCGAGGAGCCGCCCGCGGGCGAGGGTGGGCACGAGCGCGTGGTGCATGTCGACGCCGTCGGCGTGCGCGAGCAGCGGCGCGATGCGCGCGTCGGAGCGCGTCGCCGAGGCGCCGCACCACGCGAGGAGCACCACACCCGACGGCGTCGAGAAGAGCTTCGCGAGCTCGCTCGCGCCGTGCGTCGAGCGGGTGAAGCCCGGCAGCGTGCGGTCGAGGGTGTCGGCCGCCGCGCGCGCCGCGGGCGACAGGCCCACGTGCGTGTCATGGCTCGACGTGCGCCAGTACGCGAGCAGCGCCTCGGTCGCGCCCGGCGTCGTAAGCTGCGCAGCGAGCGTTTGAAAGCAATCGGTGACCGCGGGAGGGAGCATCGTAGAGTGGGCGCGAACATACCCGATGCGCGCCGCGCGCGACGACATTCCCGCCGAACGGAGGGGCCCCGCGCGGGGGGCGGGAGAGGGGCCTAGCCGCGGAGCTTCGCCATCACCGCGCGGGTCACGGCCTCGACGAGCTCGGCCTCGCGGACGTCGGGCCCGCCGCGCGCCGCCTGCGCGAGCTTGAGGAGCTTCGAGACCTCGGCGTCGGGGAGCGGAGCGCCGCCGCCCGCGGCCTTCGCGGCGAGGGTGATCTTCGCGGTGTGCTCGATGGTCTCGGTCATGATGACGCCGTCGCGGGGCGTCGCGCAGAGGGCCACGCTGCCGTGGCGCGCGAGCATGAACGCGTCGCAGCGGGCGAGCACCGCGCGGATCGCGTCGGGCACGTCGCGGGTGGTGGGCGAGCTGTACGGCACGTTGGGCACGGGCCCGATGGCGAAGAGGATCTCGGGCACCACGGGGCGGTCGAGGGACACGCCCGCGACGGTGAGCCCCACGGCGCAGGGCGGGTGCGCGTGCACCACGCAGGCTACGTCGGGGCGCTCGCGGTAGATCTCGAGGTGCATCAAGATCTCCGTGGAGGGCCTTCCGTGCGGGGTCACCACGCGGCCGTCGAGGGTGACCTTCACGAGGTCGTCGGGGCGGAGCTCTCCCTTGTGCGAACCCGACGGGGTGCACAGGAGGTAGCGCTCGCCCGTGCGGGCCGACACGTTGCCGTCGAGGGGGCCGATGAGCCCGCGGTCGTACAGGGTGCGGCCCGCGTCGCAGATCTCGCGGCGCAGCGAAGCCTCGGAGCGGTGCGTCATCGCAGCGTTCGGTAGCAGACTGGCGGGGCGCGCGTCTATCGGGTCACGCTGGCGGTTGCGGTGGCGCGACGGGGTCGCATATCGTCCGCCCGCTTTCAGCACCTACAATCGACGCGCGACGGCGCGATGGAGCACTACGCATGAGCACCGCGGCGACGGTCCGCTTCGATGGACGGATCCTCCAGCTTACCGAAGACGCCGACCTCCTGCGCGCGCAGCTCGCGGGCGAGGACCTCGCGTGGGACGCCTCGCGCAAGCTCATCGACAACATCTCGACCGATGAGCTCACCCCCGGCTGGGTCTGTTACTACTACGACGAGACCCTCGCGGAGTACTGCCTGGTAGGCCTCCGCGGCAACGCGGTGGCGCGCAACGACATCAAGCGCGGGGGCTTCTCGGTGATCGTGTCGGGGCGCTCGAAGGGCTGCGGCAGCTCGCGCGAGACGGCGCCCTACTCCGAGCTCAAGTCCGGCGTGCGCCTCGTCATCGCGCAGAACATCGAGAAGATCTACGGGCAGAACGCGCAGAACATCGGGCTCCTCACGAGCACCGACCTCGGGCTCGTCGACCGCATCGCGCGCGGCGAGGACATCCCCCTCGACGAGTTCACGCGCGGCCTCGACCCCATCTCGGCCGACATCGTGCGCCTGGGCGGGCTCTTCGAATACTCCAAGGCCCGCCTGCGCGGCGCGGTGGCGCCCCCCGAGGTGACCACGCCCGCGCGCCCCATGACGCTCTGCGAGAAGATCATCGCCGCGCACTGCGTGGTCGACGCGCGCACCGACGCGGTGGGCGTGAAGGCCGTCACCCCCGGCGACGCCCTCTTCGTGCGCGCCGACGTGCGCTTCTCGCACGAGTACGTCACCCCGATGGCCGACGCGCTCTTCCGCGGCGCCTTCGGCGACGACGCGAAGGTCACCGACCCGGCGAGCGTGTACACCTTCCGCGACCACCTCACCTTTCTCGACGACGTGATGCCCGAGCAGCACGTGAAGATGGGCCTGCGGCCCGTCGCGCGGAGGCTCGCGGTGGTGCAAGAAGACTTCTCGCGCGCCCAGGGCGTGAAGCACTACGGCGAGGTCGAGAACAAGGTGGGCAAAGGGTCCTACGCCATCTGCCACAACGCGGTGATCGAAGACATCGCGCTGCCCGGCCAGGTGGTGGCGGGCACCGACTCGCACACGTGCATGGCCGGCGCCCTGGGGTGCTTCGCCTTCGGCGTGGGCAGCACCGACATGGCCAACGCGTGGTTCACCCGCGACGTGCGCGTGCGCGTGCCCGAGAGCGTGAAGGTGCACCTGCGCGGCGCCCTCGGCGCGGGCGTCTCGGCCAAGGACGTGATGCTCCACCTGCTCTCGCAGCCCTATTTCAAAGAGGGTAAAGGCATCGGCAAGGTGCTCGAGTTCACGGGCCCGGGCACCCTCGGCCTCGCCCTCGACGAGCGCGCCACGCTCACCAACATGTCCGTCGAGGCGGGCGGCTTCACGGGCATCATCGAGGCCGACGAGCGCGTGGTGCAGTACATCGCCGAGCACCGCAAGGTCGACGCGGCGACGGTGCGCGCGCGCATCGTCACGGCCGACGAGGGCGCGCAGTACGCCCACGCGTTCGACATCGACCTCGCGACGCTCGCCCCGATGGTGGCGACGCCCGGCGACCCGCGCAACGGCGTGGCGCTCTCGGCGCTGCCCGCCGAGGTCAAGATCGACATCGCCTACGCGGGGAGCTGCACCGGCGGCAAGAAGGCCGACATGGACATGTACGCCTCGGTGCTCGCCCGCGCGCTCGAGAAGGGGCGCACCGTGGCGCCGGGCGTGAAGCTCATCATTCAGTTCGGCTCGCAGGACATCCGCGAGTACGCCGAGCGCATGGGCTACGTCGACGTGTTTCACCGCGCGGGCGCCGAGCTCATCAACCCGTCGTGCGGCGCGTGCATCCGCGCGGGCCCCGGCGTGAGCACGGGCCCCGAGCAGGTGACGGTGAGCGCCATCAACCGCAACTTTCCCGGCCGCTCGGGGCCCGGCAAGGTGTACCTCGCGTCGCCCTACGTGGTGGCCGCGAGCGCCATCGCGGGCCACGTCGTCGGCCCCGACGCGGTGTAACGTCTCCGCCCTCCACAATGCTCCCCGGTGACCTCGTACCGCCACCCTATGCGCGCGCGACGGCGTGCGCCGCGCCCTGCGCCCGCTGCGGCTCCGACGGCTCCGCGGGCCTCGTCGCCGGGGCCGCGCTCTCGCGCGCGGTGACGCTCGTCGCGGGCGACACCCTCGCGCGCGTCGGCATGTGGCTGTCGCTCCCCGAGGGCGTGCGCGCGGCGCGCGTTCACGTGAGCG
>CAISKJ010001241.1 GCA_903885885.1 uncultured delta proteobacterium | reverse complement strand
GCGCGGGCGCCGCGAGGGGCTCGCCGCTGGCCGAGACCGCGAGCCCGTCGGGAGGCGCGATGCCCATGAGCGTGGACGAGAAGTTGGTGTGCGGAGCGCTCGCCGGGGAGGCGCTCACAGGGGCCGCGCGAGGCTCCTGCGGCGCCGCGACGTCGGCCGACGAGACGGGCCCGATGCCCTTGTCGGTCCCCTCTTCGTGGACCACGCCATCGCTGCTCGGCGCGTCGGGCTGCGTCGCGCGCTTGTCGAATTCGAGCCCCATCGGTGCATCACCCTCAACAGATCGAACGCGTCCAACACCGCGGCCGCGCGGGCGACGCCCCGACACTCTCTACCAATCTGAGCGGGCGCGCGCACACAATTGCGCCGCGGCGCCTAGAACAGGCTCAGCTGTCGCGCGGGCGTCGATTCGACGGCGCAGGGATGGTCTTGCGAGGCCGCGAGGAGCCGCGCGGGGTGGTCGGCGAGGGCCTCGGCCGCGCGCTCGAGCGCCATCGACGGGAGGTTGTTGGTCTCCGAGAGGTGCATGAGCACGACGGTCTCGACGCGGCGGTCGAGGCGACACAAGAGGCCCGCGGCCTGCTCGTTGGAGAGGTGCCCCTTCGACGAGGCCACGCGTCGCTTGAGCGCGTACGAATAGGGCCCGCGCCACAGGAGGTCGAGGTCGTGGTTGCTCTCGACGAGCACCGTCGCGCACCCACGCAGGTGCGCCTCGAGGGCGGGCGGCACCTCGCCCAGGTCCGTCGCGATGGCCGCCGCGCGACCGTCGCCGCCCGTGACCCGCAGCGACACCTGGGCGGCGTCGTGGGGCAGCGGCAGCGGCGCCACCTCGAGGGTGCCCACGCGAAAGGGCTCGCGCGCACCGAACACATGCACCGACGGAGCGCCGTCGAGGGCCAGCATGCGCCGCGACGCCTCGCTCACCCACACAGGCACGCGATGGTGCAGCGCGATCTCGCCCGCGTAGCGGTGGTGATCGCCGTGGGCGTGCGTGACGATCACCGCGTCGGGCCTGCGCGCGCCGGAGCGCGCGACGCGCTGCTGCAAAGTCGCGAGGGGGATGCCCGCGTCGACGAGGAGGCACGTCTTCCCGTCGTCGAAGAGGGCCGCGTTGCCCCTGGAGCCGCTGGCAAGCACGGTGACCCGCATCGTCGCGGGAGTGTACACCCGATCAGGTGTCGTCGGTGCGGTACGCGATCACCGGGCAGTGCGCCTTGTGGAGCACCTCGTCGGCGACGCTGCCGAGGATCCAGCGGCGGACGGCGTTGCCGCCCGACATGGCCACCACGAGGGCGTCGGCGTCGGTGTCGTCGGCGAAGGCCACGAGGCGATCGGCCACGGGGCCGCCGGCTACGACGTGCGTCGACACCTCGACGCCGAGCTCTTGCACAGCGCCCGCGAGGTTGATACGCGCCTCGGCCACCGCGGGGTCGCTCTCCGACGCCGCGTCGACCACGGTGACCACCGAGACGTGCGCCTTCGTGGCGCGCGCGACCTCGGCCACCCAAGCGAGGGCGTCGTCGGCGTTCTCGGAAAAGTCGTAGCCCACCACGATTCGTCGCAGCATCGCCCTCGGGGCGAGGTTGTACACGCACCGCCGCGGCGCGCGCGACTTCGCGGCGCTCAATCGTCGCCGAGCGACTCCATCACCAGCTCGACGAGGGCCTCGTGCACGCCCGCGCGC
The DNA here is from genome assembly GCA_903885885.1 of uncultured delta proteobacterium. Lineage (GTDB taxonomy): Bacteria > Myxococcota_A > Polyangia > Polyangiales > CAISKJ01. The sequence goes on along the minus strand of CAISKJ010001241.1, from coordinate 4,667 downwards.
CCCGCGATCTCGGACACCGACGGGAGCCGCCCCGACTCGCGCTCGAGCGCGGCCACGGCCGTCGCGATGGGCTTCACCAGGGCCCAGCGGCGCTTGAGCGAGCGCTCGGGGTCGAGGCGGTCGCGCACCGTGGTTTGCAGCGCGATGAGGCGCTCGACCTCGGTCACGTCGAGCCCCAGCTTCGCCGCGATGGCGCGCGGAAACGAGCGCGGCGGCGGCCGCGCGTCGCGCAGCTCGCGCACGGCCGACTGCAGCGCGCGGAGCTGCCCGAGGTCGCTCACCGACACGTCGACGGCGGTGCCGAGCACGGCGTCGGCCCAGCCCGAACCCGAGCGCTGCCAGGTGCTCACGTAACGGTCGAGGCTCCCCTCGCAGCCGAGCGCGCACCAGCGGTCGACGGCCTCTTCGAGCGCGAGGGTCGAGGCGCACGCGAAGACCCGCTTCGCGCGGTCGTCGAGGCCCTCGCCGTGCCAGCGGGCGTACACCGCCGCCAGCGAAGATTTGCGCGCGATGAGGGCCTCGCGGGCCTCGCAGGCGAGCTCCGTCGCGTCGCGCAGGGCGAAGCCGTGGGGCGCGAGCGGCAGGCGCCCGATCGCGTCGGCGAGCCACGTCGCGAGGGCGTCGCCGAGCCAGGCCTCGAGCGCGCGGGCGTCGTCGAAGGCCGTCGGATCGGCGGGGAGCGGCGCGTCGACGAGGCGCGCGACGCGGGCGGGAAAGTCGCCCCGCTCGCCGTCGGCGGGCACCGTCGATCGGCCGTGCGCGAGGAGGTCGGCCTGCTTCGCGAAGGCGGCAGGGAGCGCGTCGCAGCCCGCGAGGGCCTCACCGAGGGCCTCGATGGCAAGGGCCAAGCGGCGCCCCGCGTGGACGTCGTTGCCGCGGCTCCGGGTGGGGTCAGTGCGTGGGGTGCGAGCCAAGGGCGGTGTCCTCCGTCGGGGGCGGGACCATAGCGAAATCGCCCGCGCACCACTACCCCGCGATCGGGCGCACGAACGTTTCGACGTACGCGCAGCGAGCGGGATATGATCGCGCGCAAGTCCTGCCATGCAAGCATCGCCCGCACCGTCGCGTCTGCCGACCACCCGTACCCGCGCGCCCGCCTGGGTCGGCGCACTCTTCGCGCTCGCGGCCCTGCGGTGCAACGTCGTGGTCGATTTCACCGACTGTGAGACCGACCGCGACTGCCGCCTCGGCGAGCGCTGCAACGCCGCGCGGCGCTACTGCGAGGTGCCCGTGGCCGAGCTCTGCAACGGCGTCGACGACGACCACGACGGCGTCGCCGACGCCGACGAAGACTTCGGCCCCTGCGAGGGCCCGCGGCGCCCGGGCACGTGCCGCGACGGCCGTCGGCGCTGCGTGGGCGGCGCGATCCAGTGCGTGGTGCGCACGGCCTCGACGCCCACGGAGGTTTGCTTCAACGGCGTCGACGAAGACTGCAACGGCACCGTCGACGACGGCGCCAACTGCGTCGTCAACTACCCCGCCTCGACGAGCGTGCGCATCGGCAGCAACAACCCCGCAGACGGCGAGGGCGACGACGCGCCCGAGCACCGCGTGTGCCTCGCGCCCTTCTCCATCGACAAGCACGAGGTGTCGAACCGCGCGTTCCTCACGTGGCTCAACACCCTCGACCCTACGAAGTTCATGATCGGTCGGCCGCCGGCGCCCCTCAACACGACGCGCACCTACGGCACCTTCGTGCTCTACAACGACAGCGCCACTGCGACGCCCAACTGGGTGCCCCTGGTGCTCATTCCGCAGCCCGCCGACCCTGGCTACGACCTCTCGATCCGGCGCCGCGGCACGCTCTTCGAAACCCTCGCGAGCGGCGTCGACACGCTGCCCGTGGTGTTCGCCACGTGGCTCGCCGCCGACCGTTATTGCCGCTGGGCGGGCAAGCACCTTCCCACCGAGGCCGAGTTCTTTCGCGCGATGCAGGGCGACAACGCCTCGCGCACCTATCCCTGGGGCAACGACGCGCCCACCTGCGCGCGCGCGAACGTGGCCGCGGGCACCAACCGCGCGCCGTGCGTAGGCCGCCCCCTCCCCGCGGCCTCGCTCGACACGGGCGCGACACCCGAGGGCGTGTTCCACCTCTACGGCAACGTCGACGAGTGGATGTGGGACTACCTCGACGACTCGCCCAACTACGACCGCAACAACTACTACATGTCCCGCGCGCCCACGGCGTGGTGCGCGGCCTTCCCCGAAGGGCCCTTGGGCCCCGCCATGGGGTCGTTCATCAACGAGCCCGGCAACCCGATGGTGCAACGCTGCACGCGCTGCCGCTTCTCGCGCGGGCGGCGCTACTCGAGCGACGATCCGAGGCCCCTGATTCGCAAATGGATGGACGCCGACAACGCCGACCCCGGCATCGGCTTTCGCTGCGCCGCGGGAGGAGCCGCCCGATGAAGCGCTTCATCGTCACCACCGCCCTCGTGCTGGCGCCCGCGTTCGCATCGGCGCAGAACCGCAATCGCGAGTACGACGCCCTCGTGCAGCAGGCCGCGCAGGCCTACGAGGCCCACGACGGCCCGACCGCTGTCAGCGCGCTGAACCGTGCGTACGCCATTCGGCAGAGCGGGCGGCTCCTCTTCAACCTCGGCCGCGCCTACGAGCTCAGCAACGATTTCGCCACGGCGGCGAGCTACTATCAACGGTTTCTCGCCGATCGCCCCGACCGGCAGTCGGCCCTTGTCGCACAAGAGGCCCTCAGCATCGCCACGCGCCGCGCCGCGCAGCAGGTCGAAGAGCGTGCGCGTCGCGAGGCCGCCGAGGCCGACGCGCGCGCTCAGGCCGCCGAGGCTGCGCGCCTCGCCGAGCAGCGGCGCCTCGACGAGGAACGTCGCCGCGCCATGACCACCGTGGTCACAACGCGCCGGCGTCGGGTCACCACGCCCGTGGCGATCGCGTGGGGCGTGGCGGGCGCCGGGGCCGTCGCGGGCGGCATCATGGGGGCGCTGGCGCTGTCGGCGCAGTCGTCGTTCGACGCCGACCGCGGCGGCAACGCGCGCGACGACGCCGCGAGCCGGGGGAGCGCGATGGCCGTCGGCGCCGACGTGGCCTTCGGCACCGCGGCCGTCGCGGGCGTGCTCGGCCTGGTGCTCTTCTTCACCCAGTCGACCGCGGTCGAGGCCACGCCATGAGCTCGTCGCAGACGGGCAACGGCAGCGGCGGTCGGCCCGAGCCCGCGGTGCCTGAGCTCGACGCCTCGCGCTTCGAAATGCTCGAGTCCGTCGGCAGCGGCGGCATGGGCACCGTGTACCGCGCCGTGCAGCGCTCGGTGGGTCGCCACGTGGCCGTGAAGGTGCTCGCCCCCGAGCACGCCGCCAACGCGATGGGGCTGCAGCGCTTCGTGCGCGAGGCCAACATCATCGCGCGCCTCACGCACCCCAACATCGTGCAGCTCATCGATTTCGGGCGCGACCGCGAGGGGCGGCTGCTCCTCGTGATGGAGCTGCTCGAGGGCGAGTCGCTGCGCGCGCTCTTGCGTCGTGAGGGGCGGCTCGCGCCCGAGCGCGCGGTGTACGCCGCGGTGCAGACGCTCAACGCGCTGCGCGTGGCCCACGCGGCGGGCGTGGTGCACCGCGACCTCAAGCCCGAGAACGTGTTCATTCACCGCTCGGGCGACGACGACCACGTGAAGGTGCTCGACTTCGGCGTCGCCAAGCTCACGCAGGGCGACACGAGCGACGTGAACACCACGCAGGGCTCGCTCGTCGGTACGCTGCGCTACATGGCCCCCGAGCAGATCGCGGGCGAGGCGCCGGACCACCGCATCGACGTCTACGCCGTGGGCATGCTGCTCTACGAGATGCTCGCCGCGGCGATGCCCTACGACACGCGCGACCGCTACGTGCTCCTCCGGCAGATCATCGCCGAAGAGCCCGCGCACCTGCTCTCCAAGGCCCCCGAGGTGTCGCCCGCGCTCGCCGAGGTGGTGATGCGCGCCATTCAGAAGTCACCGCGCGATCGCTTTCAATCCGTCGACGATTTTCGCAAGGCGCTCACGCCGTTTCTCGCAGGAGACCACGCGCGCCTCCAGGCCCTCGCCGACGCATCGAACCGCGGCCCCGTCGGGGGCGCTGGGGCGCTGGGCGGCGAGATTCGCTCCGGCATCGTGCGCTCGGGCCACGTGCAGCTCGCGGCGTCGGCGATGGCCGCGACGGGCAACATCGCGCCGGCCGTCACGGGCCTCGAGCAGACCCACCTCGCGGGCGCTCCGCAGGGGTACCCGTCTTCGCAGGGCTATCCGTCTTCGCAGGGCTACATGTCGGCGCCGGGCTACGCCCACGCGCCTGCGCCCTACGGCATCGCGCCGCAACCGGCGCCGGCACCGTCGTCGTCGCGGCCGGTTGTGTGGGCCCTCGCGGCGGCGCTCGCGCTCGTGGTCATCGGCGCTGGCGTGGCCCTCACGATGCGCACGCGCGCGCCGAACGACGCGCAACCCCCCTCGCCCGGCGCTCCGCTGGCGGCTGCTTCGCCAACGCCCCCGGCCCAGCCCGCGGCGCCCGCGACGCGCATGGTCACCGTCTCGACGACCCCGGCCGGCGCGCAGGTGCTCGACGCCGCGGGCACCACACTCTGCGCCGCGACGCCCTGCGCGATCCCGGTGCCGGTGAGCGGTCCGCTGGCGGTTCGCATCGTGCGCGAGGGCGTGTCGCTCGGCG